>NZ_QKNZ01000019.1:0-51441 GCF_014156605.1 Flavobacterium sp. SOK18b | reverse complement strand
CCCTTTGGGGGTTAGGGGGCCTATTTTATAAATCCTACTCCTGCTGTTGTGTTGGTTGTAGCATCAATTAAGATGAAAGCCCCGTTTGATTTATTATCGTTGTACGCATCAAAATAAATGGCTTTGCTTAACTTGATGTTCACTTCGCCAATTTCGTTGATGGCTAGTTGAGAGGCATCTGTAGTTCCTGAGAAATCAGTTGCAATCACATTTTTCACACTGTCAATCTTAGCCAAAACTCTGTTGGTATTGTGTTGTACAAAATATTTAGCACCAGGAACCAACTTTTTACTGTCCATCCAGCATACGGTGGTGTTGATATCCTTCTCTACTTTTGGCAATTCAGATGATTTTACAATCATGTCGCCTCTAGTTACATTGATATCATTTCCTAATTCGATGGTGATCGAAGAGCCCACAGTTGCTTCCTCAAATTGCTTGTCAAAAAAGTGAATATTTGTCACCACTGATTCTGTTAAAGAAGGTAGTACCGTTACTGCATCACCCACTTTGATATTATTCCCATACAATTTTCCGGCATAGCCTCTAAAATCATGGTATTCTTCTGTTTTTGGTCGGATAACGGTTTGAACAGGGAACCGCGCTTTACCTTTTTCATAAACATCGGCTGGCTCTAACGCTTCCAGATGCTCCAAAATGGTTTGTCCTTGATACCAAGGCATTCCGCCTAAAGATTCTACTACATTGTCACCTGTCAAAGCACTTAACGGAATGTAACTCACGTTTTGCTCTTTGAAAGTACTTTTAGCATTTAAGGCTTCAAAGTCGGATTTGATTTTATTAAAAACTTCTTCTGAATAATCCACCAAATCCATTTTATTGATCGCCACAATGACCTCTTTTACTCTCAATAAATTATTGATAAAAAAGTGGCGGTACGTTTGCTCAATTACGCCTTTACGAGCATCAATTAAAATAATTGAAACTTGCGAGGTCGAAGCTCCGGTAACCATGTTACGCGTATACTCTACGTGACCAGGAGTATCTGCAATGATGTAACTTTTTTTAGCTGTCGAAAAATAAATATGCGCCACATCAATGGTAATTCCTTGTTCTCTTTCGGCCACTAAACCGTCCGTAGCCAAAGAAAAATCTAAATAATCATATCCTTTTTGCTTGCTGCTTTTTTCTATTGCTTCTAATTTATCTGTTGTCAACGATTGAGTGTCGTACAATAACCTCCCAATCAAGGTACTCTTACCGTCATCTACACTTCCTGCTGTTGCTATTTTTAAAACTTCCATTCTACTATTTTTGTTTCAGGTTTAAAGTTTCAAGTTTTAAAAACTCCTTACCTTAAATCTTTTAATTTTTAAATCCTTAAATCTTTCAATTGGTATTCTAAAAATATCCTTGTTGCTTTCTTTTTTCCATCGCTGCTTCTGAACGTTTGTCGTCAATTCTAGCGCCTCTTTCAGAAATTGTCGAAGATCTAATTTCGCCCACTACTTCAGAAATTGTTGCTGCGTAAGAATCAACTGCTGCGGTACAACTCATGTCACCTACCGTTCTAAAACGAACAATACGTTCTACAATTTCTTCGTTTTCTTCTTGGTACACAAATGGAGAGTGAGACCAAATCATTCCATCTCGCAAGAATACTTTACGCTTATGCGAAAAATAAATCGATGGAATTTCAATTTGCTCTTGTTCGATGTAACTCCACACGTCCAGCTCGGTCCAGTTCGAAATTGGAAAAACACGTACATTTTGACCATTCTCTATTTTTCCGTTCAACAAATCGAACAATTCCGGACGTTGATTTTTTTCGTCCCATTGACCAAAATCATCACGCACTGAGAAAATTCGCTCTTTAGCTCTAGCTTTTTCCTCGTCACGACGCGCTCCACCGATACATGCATCAAATTTAAATTCTTCGATAGCATCTAAAAGTGTTGTGGTCTGCAAGCTATTTCTGCTAGAATATTTTCCGGTTTCTTCAACCACTTTTCCTTGGTCAATGGCGTCTTGTACATTGCGAACGATTAATTCTAACCCTAGTTCAGCGACCAATTTGTCTCTGAACTCAATGGTTTCCGGAAAATTATGCCCTGTATCTACGTGCAACAATGGGAACGGAATTTTAGCAGGAAAAAAAGCTTTTTGCGCCAAGCGAACTAACGTAATCGAATCTTTTCCGCCTGAAAAAAGCAACACAGGTTTGTCAAACTGAGAAATTACCTCTCTGAAAATATATATCGCTTCGCTTTCTAAAGCGTTTGTTTTTAATTGTGTACTCATATCTATCGGCCCCCTAACCCCCGAAGGGGGAACTATTGGGGTAATTATTTTGTTACTATTAATTTTTCACTTCGTTAATTCCCCCTTTGGGGGCTAGGGGGCTATGCAACCCGCATTCTTTATGACTGGACTCCCACCACCATCGTCCAGCTCTGATGTCTTCATCTGGAGTGATGGCTCTTGTACAGGGCGCACAACCGATGCTTACAAATCCTTTTTTATGTAATACGTTTTGTGGTACATTATTTTTTTCTAAATAATCTTCTACTTCCTGCAAAGTCCATTTTAAGAGTGGGTTGAATTTGATAATGTCAAAATGTGCATCGTATTCAAATAAGGCTAAATCATTTCTGTTTTCGGACTGCTCTGCTCTTAAGCCTGTAATCCAGACAGCATTTCCTTTTAAAGCTTTGCGCAAAGGCACTACTTTACGGATGAAACAACATTCTTTTCTATTCTCAACTGATTCATAGAAACTATTAGGTCCTTTAGTTTCCAATAAATTTTCTACTGCAGCTGCCTCGGGAAAAAATACTTTAATATTTTGATTGTATTTCTTTTGAGTTTTATGAAAAACATCATACGTTTCTTGAAACAATCGACCTGTATCCAATGTGAAAATTTGAACCGCAGAACCACTATTGGCAATCAATGCTGTAATCACCTGGTCTTCTTGACCAAAAGAAGTTGAAAAAACCACTTTATCTTTATATTCGGCAGCTAAATAAACAAACGTTTCCTCCAAACTAAGGACTTTTGTAAGCTCTACTAATGCCGCTACTAATTCTTTACTCATAATCTTATTTCGTTTTACAGCAGTTTTGATAAGGTTTTTAAACTCAAAAGAATAATTAAAACACCTACTAATATCATCATTGATTTTCTTGGAATTTTATTCACTAAAAATGCGGCTAATGGAGCTGCCATTACACCTCCTAAAATCAATCCAATAATTACTTGCCATCCTTGAATACCTCCAAAAAGCATAAATGTTACTCCACTTGAAAAAGCTACTGCAAACTCTGCTGCATTCACCGAACCAATTGTATATCTTGGATTTCTTCCATTTCCTAATAAAGTAGAAGTCACTATCGGTCCCCATCCTCCGCCTCCTACAGCATCCATAAAACCTCCAAAAGTTGCCAAAATACCTAGTTTTTTAGTTTTCTTTTTTACTAGATTCTTTTTTAATGCCTTCCTAATAATGATCACTGCCAACCCAATCATGTACAAAGCAATAAACGGTTTTATTACTTCTCCATCAATTACATCCGACAACAAATAGGCTCCAGTAATAGAACCCAAAACACCTGGAATTAACAAATGTCTTACTAGTTTTTTGTTGATGTTTCCAAAACGATGATGCGAAATTGCCGAAGCTCCTGTTGTAAACATTTCAGCCACGTGAACACCTGTACTACTGATGGCAGGCGGAATTCCGTACGCTAATAAAAATGAAGTTGAAGTTGCTCCATAACCCATTCCTAACGTTCCATCTACTAACTGTGCAAATACGCCAATACAGAAAAAAATTAAAAACTCTTGATCAAAACCGGCTATCAAGCCATCCACTGAAAATTCATCATGGTGGTTGTACACTAATGTTGCCAATAATCCTATCAACAAAATTGCAGGAACAAGTACCCATAATCGTTCTACAAAACTTGCAGCAGGGTTTTCGGTATTATTATTCACTTTTAATTCTTTATCCATTCCTTTCAATTCAACAAAATTCAATTTAAAAACTTTTACCCTATCGGGTTACTAGATTATTGTGCAAAAATAATACATTTACTTTAATTACAAAACATTTTTTCGAATTAAAACTTAAAATGCAATATCAGCTAAACTATTATTTTCCAAAACCATAAGCGTATTATCACGCACTTCAGTCATTAATTTGCGAACAGCGCAAGTAGCTTCATCGGTGCAATCGTCACAAGGCTCATAAAAATTATGACTGGCACACGGCAACAAAGCAATTGGCCCTTCCAGAATGCGATACACTTTGGCCATGCTGATGTCCTTCGGTTCTTTTATCAAATAATAACCGCCGCCTTTTCCTTTTTTGGCTCCTAGAAAACCGGAATGGCGCAACAACAATAAAATACTCTCTAAAAATTTGAGCGAGATGTTTTCAGATTTAGCAATATCCGCAATCGCAACAGGAGTTTGGTCTTCACGGCGCGCCAAAAAGGTCAATGCTTTTATACCGTATTTTGTTTTTTTTGAGAGCATTTTACTGTTTTAGAATTGTATAAAAAAGATTCGCAAGTATGAAACATTGCTTTGTTTGAACCAAAACTACAATCTAAAATCGTTAATCCCAAATCTATCCGTTACGAAAGCGCCTGCTCCAAATCGGCAATTACATCAATTACGGTTTCTAAACCTACCGAAACACGCACCAAACCATCGGTAATACTCACCGCAAAACGTTCATCAACAGATAATTTACTGTGTGTCGTTGAGGCTGGATGCGTAACAATAGTTCTGGTGTCTCCTAAATTTGGCGAAAGCGAACACAATTTAATTTTATCTAGGAAAGCTCTTCCGGCTTCTAATCCTCCTTTTATTTCAAAAGCAACAATATTGCCGCCCAACTTCATTTGCTTTTGTGCAATTTCATACTGAGGATGCGATTTCAAAAAAGGATATTTCACTTTATTCACATTAGGATGATTCTCTAAAAACACCGCTACTTTCAAGGCATTTTCGCAATGTCTATCTAATCGAATGGCTAATGTTTCTAAACTTTTAGACAATACCCACGCATTAAATGGCGATAAAGAAGGTCCTGTAAGTCGGGAAAACAAATAGATTTTCTGAATCAGATCAGCATCACCAACTGTTATTCCGCCCAAAACTCTACCTTGACCGTCCATTAATTTGGTAGCAGAATGCACCACTAAATGCGCTCCCCATTTGATTGGTTGCTGCAAATAAGGCGTTGCAAAACAGTTGTCAATAATTAAAATTAAATTGTGTTTTTTGGCAATATTTCCTAGCAATTCCAAATCAATGATATCAACCGCAGGATTGGTTGGTGACTCTGCGAAAATAATTTTTGTGTCAGGCGTAATCAAACCTTCAATAGTCTCGGGTTGATTGATGTCAAAATACGAGGTTTGTATGTTCCATTTTGGAAAATAATTAATAAACAACGAATGCGTGGCACCAAAAACACTGCTCGAAGAAACAATATGATCCCCTGAACTTAATAGAGCAGCCATAGTAGAATACACCGCGGCCATACCTGATGCAAAGGCAAAACCAGCTGCAGCACCTTCCATAGCGCATACTTTGCTAATAAATTCGTTGTTATTTGGGTTGCTGTAACGGCTGTAAATATTCCTGTCTTTTTCCTCTGCAAATGAGGCACGCATGTCTTCAGCATCTTCAAATACAAAACTAGAAGTAAGGTACAACGGTACCGAATGCTCTAAATATTGTGTTCTTTCTAACTGATTGCGTATGGCTTGGGTTTCGAAACCAAAATTATCATTTTCCATAAATAAGCCCCCTAACCCCCAAAGGGGGAATTGTGTTGGGGTTGATTTGTTTGTTACTAAATTTAATATTTATCCAACAACTATTAGTTGCTAGTTCCCCCTTCGGGGGTTAGGGGGCTTCCATTCAAAACTACTTTGTAATGTATGGTTGCTGTTGGTTCTAATGTTTTGGAAACCGAACAGTATTTTTCAAAAGAAAGTTGTGCAGCTTTTGCGGCTTTGTCCTCCTTGATATCACCTTCTAAATAAAACACCACATGGATATTTTTAAATGGTTTTGCTTCTCCAACCTGAACTCTTTCGCCTTCAACCTCAGCTTTGAAAGACGTGATTTCTTGACGTTGTTTTTTCAAAATCGAAATCATATCAATGGCACTACACCCCGCAACTCCCATCAATACTAATTCCATCGGACTGGCACCCATATCGTTTCCTCCATATTCAGGACGGCTATCTACGTTTACCAAATGCCCTCTTTCGTTTTTTAATTCGAAATGGAAATTGTCGTTTACTCTGTTTAATGTTATTTTCATTACTATATTTTTTGAACGCTGATAACGCGGATTTCCTCACGCGGATACAACTGATTTTATATTTAAATACTGTTTACTGAAAACGTTTACTTCTACTAACCTTTATCAGACAACCTTAGAATATCACCAAAAACACCTCTTGCAGTTACTGCTGATCCTGCGCCAGCGCCTTGAATTACAATTGGTCGGTCTCCGTACGATTCAGTGTAAATTTCAAAGAAAGAATCTGAACCTTTCAATCCGCCTAATGCCGTATCTGATGGTACCGAAACTAATTTTACTTCTAGATTTCCTTTGTCATTTTGCAAATCTCCCGATAATTCTCCAATGTAACGCAACACGTGATTCGGTTTTTGTTCTGCTTTTATTTTTGCATAAATAGGATCAAACTCCGTCAATTTATTCAAAAACTCTCCTACATCTCCGCTACGCAAATGTTCTGGAATTAAATTTTGAATAGCAATTTCTTCAAACTCATTTTGCAAATCTAGTTCTCTAGCCAAAATCAATAATTTTCGTCCTACATCATTTCCGCATAAATCCTCTCTTGGATCTGGCTCGGTATATCCGTTATCGATGGCTTCTTTCAAAATCTCGCTAAACGGCACGTCTTTGGCCGAAAAATTATTGAACAAATAACTCAATGTTCCCGAGAAAACGCCTTTAATCTTTGTGATGTTTTCACCAGAAAGATGCAACAATTTAATAGTGTCAATCAACGGTAATCCTGCTCCAACATTGGTTTCATAAAGATACGTCTTTTGGTTTTCTGCCAGAACTTTTCGTAATTTTTTATAAAAACTATAACTTAACGTATTGGCCACTTTGTTTGACGAAATCAAATCGAAACTATTTTCTACTAACGAAATATAATTCGTAACAAAATCAGCACTTGCTGTATTATCAACGGCAATTAAATTCTCTAAATGATGCTCATTTGCGTAGGCAATCACGTCATCAATGGTATACGAGAATCCGTTGGTTTGAATTTCGTTTTTCCAGTTGGGCGTTACGCCGTTTTTATTCAAGAGAACATTCTTAGAGTTGGCAATCGCAAAAACATTCAACTTAATATCTTTTCTTTTTTCGATGGCTGCTGCCGATTCTAAAATTTGATTAATCAAGGTGCCGCCCACCAAACCGTGACCAAAAACAGCAATATTTATTTTCTTGGCAACGCCAAAAATCTCTCCGTGAATCACATTTAAGGCTTTGTGCAATTGTGATTTTTTAACAACCAAACTCACATTCTTACCCGTCACCGTATTGTTAAACAGAATCGGAACAATTTTATTCTTGATTAAAGCCGTGTAAGGTTTGTGAAAAGTGCTTAAATCCTGCCCAATAATTGAGATGACAGCTACATCATCAGCCACAGTTATTTTATTGACATCTTTCGAATAGAAATCATTTTCGAATTCCTTTTCCAATTCAATCATGGCCGTAGTTGCTTTGTCAGCAGCCACAACCAAGCCTATTCCACGCTCTGATGAACCTTGCGAAATAATACTAACACTGATATTGTTGTCGCCCATTACTCTAAAAATTCGAGCATCGACACCTGTTTTACCAAGCAACCCTCTTCCTTCCAAATTGACCAAAGCCACATTTTCAAGAACCGAAAGCGTTTTAATTCCTTCCTTATTAGAATTGGAAGTAATTAAAGTTCCTTTATTTTCATGATTGAAAGTATTTAAAATACGGAGCGGAATGTTTTTTTCTAATAACGGAATGATAGTTTTGGCGTGCAAAATAGTAGCTCCAAAATTAGCAATCTCATTCGCCTCATTAAACGATAAGTGATCAATTTTCTTCGCATCTACAACTAAATCAGGATTGGCAGTATAAATTCCATCAACATGCGTGTAATTTTGTAATTCTTCGGCATTTAAATAATTCGCAATCAACGAAGCGGTGTAATTACTACCGTTTCTTCCTAGAGTTGTAGTATCATTATTGGTCGTAGAGCCAATAAAACCTGTGATTATACTTACTGTATTTTCAGTGTTTTGCTTAAAAAAAGCAACCACATTTTTCTTCGAAAGTTGTTCTAATGGTTGTGCATCACCAAATTTAGCATCGGTTTTTATCAATTCACGCGTATCTGTAAAACGAGCATGAATTCCATTTTCTATGAGGATGGCCGTCAGTAATTTTGCCGAAAGTAATTCACCTTTAGACAAAATAAGGTCTTTGATCTTTTTGCTGTAATCGCCAATCAAACTGACACCTTCAAACAATTTTTCTAAAATAGTAAACTCCTCAGACAAATCAACAGCTTCATAAACGTCTTGCTGGTATTTTTTAAAATCTTCAAAAAGAGGCTTGTAATCTCCGTTTTGAGAAGCAATGGTTAAAATTTGTTCCAACTCATCCGTTGCATTACCACGTGCCGAAACTACAATTGCAATTTTTTCTCCTTGATTTACTTTGTCTGTTATTATGGCAATAACTTTATTTAATCCGTCACCATTTGATAACGATTTACCTCCAAATTTTAATATTTTCATTGTGTTGTGTGTTTGTAGCTTAGAATAAATCTTGAAGCAAATTGTGTAATTGTTTGTATTCTATCAAAAAAGCGTCGTGTCCGTGAATGGAAACTATTTCTTGATAACTAACTTTTTTATTTATTTTTTGTAGTTGCTCAAAAGTCGCTTTATTTTCACTGGCTGTAAAAAACAAATCCGAATTGATGGCTATTATATGAATTTCTGCTTCAACAGTTTGGATTGTATTTTCAAAAGAAGACCTATTGCGAGTGACATCAATGGTTTTCAATAATTGATTCATCATTTTATAGGATGCCAATTGAAAACGCTGTTGCAATTTTTCGCCGTGATGCAACAACCAACTTTCAACATTAAAAATGGCTAACTCTTCATTAGTAGTTCGCTGAAATTTTGCGGCAAATGATTCTGGAGTTCTATAACATAACATCGCGTGTGTACGGGCATCCTGAATGGGTTTAGACGAATTATTCAGAATTTGTTCTTGCAAAAAACAATTGGCAATAAGCCAGTCTGTAGCTTTCCAATCGGTCGCAATAGGAATTAATTTTTGCGTTATTGTTGGTTCTAATGCGACCATTTCCCATGCAATTCCGCCACCTACAGAACCCCCAATAATGGCGAATAGTCTTGTAACCTCAAGTAAATGAATGCCTTTTATAAAAATTCTAGCAATATCTCTTGCTGTAAAATCAAGATGATTTTCAATTACAACTCCATCAAATCCATTTCCAGGAACGTTAAAAGCAAGTACGGTATATTTTGTAGTATCAATAGTTTTGTTGGTGCCAATTAGGTCATTCCACCAACCGTTATCGCCCACAACCTGTGAATTTCCGGTTAGCGCATGATTGACCAAAACGATGGGAGCTGTATGTAATGGCAACCCAAAAACTTGATAACTTAAGTTTAGAGCATTAAAAATTACACCTGACTCCGTGGTGAAATTGTGTAATGTTATTGTTGTTGGTTTATTTTCCAATTGCAAATCTGTTATAATTATGACTTGTGTTTGGAAATATTAGAAAGAAAGCTAGGTGTTATCTAGACAAATTCTTAGTGTTATCTTTCCACGATGGGCGTGGTAGAATGCAGCACCTTCTCCGATAAATCGAAGGGTTGCTAAGGCTTCATCGGGTCTAATCCCTCTGCCTTTCTTTATAACATTTCAATACTGTTGTGAACTTTGTGAGTGCAAATAAAGCACTAATTTTTATTCTGAGCAAATTTTTATGCAAAGTTTAGTCTGAATTACTTTTGCAGTATTCGCAAAAGTATGCAAAAAGCAAGCTGTTTTAACAAAGAAATGTATCGTTTTAGACCATAACTCCATTAAAACAGCAATCCTAATTTAAAATGCATTTTCTCGCTCATTAAAATACATTTGGAATCCCTAAATAAAAAGGACATCATTTTCTTTGGAATACATTAAAAAAAGTAATGAATTAGGCACTGTCTTTAGTGCTGTAACATCATTGGTAGCCATCTCAAATCTAGGATGGATAAGCTCATTCGTTACATTTGTATTATTTCTTTTTTTTGTTCTCCATAATCCTTTCCTCAATAACAGGATTCCTTTCGTTAAATAGTCATTTTTTTTCATTTTTTTTGTTTTAGGTTAATAATTATGAAATTCTATTTTTAAAATTAGTATCAACATCAATACCAGTTTTTATGAAAATTAAAATTTTATCAATATTTATTTTCTTATTATTCTGTTCAACCAAATAATTTAACAATCCATAATCTTCTTGAAAAACTACGTTAATTACTATTCGTACTAAAAGCAATAAACCCCTTTTAGATACGTATCCAAAAGGGGTTTAGTTTTTTAAACTTGTCCTTTCGGGTCATGATTTATCAAATAGTACAACAGCACAAATAGGCGCTATTGCATTCATTTTTTGTTGGCATTTTAGTGTATTCATAAATTTTTATTCTTTGTGGTATTTCAAAAAAAAAAGCTTCCCAAATACTGGGAAGCTTTACTATATAATTTAGTTCAAATTATGCAATAAACAACCCTCAGGAATTTTCCTGTGCGACCTTAAAAACATTGCAAATACTTGATTTCATGATTACTTATTTTGATTATCAAATATCGAAAATATTATTTAAACTACAAAATTTTAATAGTATTAATTTTGTTTATAATTCAAAAAATATTTTCAAAAGATAAAATAGTAAAAAAAAGTTAAGAATTATATGCAAATCAAAATGGTTTCATA
The DNA here is from genome assembly GCF_014156605.1 of Flavobacterium sp. SOK18b. Classification (NCBI taxonomy): domain Bacteria; kingdom Pseudomonadati; phylum Bacteroidota; class Flavobacteriia; order Flavobacteriales; family Flavobacteriaceae; genus Flavobacterium; species Flavobacterium sp. SOK18b. The sequence continues at coordinate 40,396 of NZ_QKNZ01000019.1, read as the reverse complement.
CCTTTGCAAACTATTACCAGAGGAAAAATTTGAACTGATTGCAACCTCTTCATAATGAAACTTATTCATTATGGATACTGAAGTATTCTCAGTAGAAAAAATGCTAAAGCAGAAACGCTCCTTTAGTCCTTTTCAGCAATTATTTTTTCTCGCTTAATTTTATAAAATAATAAAACTTATGGCCTATTTATTTACGTCAGAATCTGTGAGCGAAGGACATCCAGATAAAATTGCAGATCAAATTTCAGACGCATTAATTGATAACTTTCTAGCATTTGATGCTGAATCAAAAGTAGCTTGTGAAACTTTAGTAACTACTGGTCAAGTTATTTTGGCAGGAGAAGTAAAATCAAATACGTACTTAGATGTGCAAAATATTGCACGTGAAGTCATTCGAAAAATTGGTTATACCAAAAGCGAATACATGTTTGAAGCGAACTCATGCGGTATTCTTTCGGCTATTCACGAACAATCTGCTGATATCAATCAAGGAGTTGACAGAGCAAGCAAAGAAGAGCAAGGTGCTGGTGACCAAGGAATGATGTTTGGTTACGCAACCAATGAAACGGAAAATTACATGCCATTGGCACTTGATTTATCTCATAAATTATTGCAAGAATTAGCTGTTTTAAGACGTGAAAATAACGAAATTACGTATTTGCGTCCTGATGCTAAATCGCAAGTAACTTTAGAATACAGCGACGATAATAAACCAACTCGTATTGAAGCGATTGTTATCTCTACGCAACACGATGATTTTGACGAAGAAGCTACTATGCTTGCTAAAATCAAAAAAGACATTATCGAGATATTGATTCCAAGAATCATTGCTAAAAATCCTGAGCATGCTCATTTATTTAATGATGCTATTCAGTACCACATTAACCCAACAGGTAAATTCGTAATTGGGGGACCTCACGGAGATACTGGATTAACAGGAAGAAAAATCATTGTAGATACTTATGGCGGAAAAGGTGCTCACGGTGGTGGTGCTTTCTCTGGAAAAGATCCAAGTAAAGTAGACAGAAGTGCGGCTTATGCTACACGTCATATCGCTAAAAACTTAGTTGCAGCTGGTGTTGCTGATGAGATTTTGGTTCAAGTTTCGTACGCTATTGGTGTGGCTAAGCCAATGGGTATTTTTATTGACACCTACGGAACTTCAAAAGTAAATTTGACCAATGGTGAAATCGCTAAAAAAGTAGAAGCTATTTTTGATATGCGTCCGTACTTCATCGAACAACGATTGAAATTAAGAAACCCAATTTATAGCGAGACTGCTGCTTACGGACACATGGGACGTACTCCAGAAACCGTAACTAAGACTTTCTCTGCTCCAGGTGGATTAACAAAAACTGTTACTGTTGATTTGTTTACTTGGGAAAAATTAGATTTCGTAGATCAAGTAAAAACTGCTTTTGGATTGTAAACTCAAAGCGATACTATATTAAAAGGGGGATTTTACTAATGTAAAATCCCCTTTCTTTTGGTTCGAAATGAAACCTATAAATTATACTTTACAATAAAGGTTACAAAGCGAGGCAAAATTCTACTTTCATTCGCATTAAAACCATTTACACTAAAAGAGTTGTTCAATCTAGATCTGGTGTTTAATAAATTGTTTGCTTGAATTCGATATTCAAATTTCGAGTCTTTTTTGATGTAATTTAAGCTTGCCGTCATGATTTTAAAATCGTTTGTAATGCCGTTGGTTTCATTTTTAAAACGATTAAATGCATAATCCCAGTTGACATTTAAACCATTCAAGAAATAATAATTTAATTTTACTGTCGGAGTTTGAGTTGTAAACCGATTGGCAGCTTGCTCCGAAAAATTAATACGGTAACCCAAATCTACATTAGGGTATTTTTTAAACTGCGTTGCAAAAGCTAAGTTGTATCCGTGATTTACATTTTCGATCCCTTGAATAAATTCCTGAGTTGCTCCGTTAGTAATCCTTCTGTTCAAAACAAAATTCTTACTCCAACTTGCATTAACTCCTGCCGTTAATTTATAGTACTTTTTAAAACTTTTAGAGTAAAATACATTTCCGTTCAAGTTTTCATTTTCAGCATCCAAATTCAAACGGTCTGATGTGGAATAAATACTTTGGAAAGAAACTCCATTTACCACCGGATCTTTGGTAGTTGTATACGCTACGTTTGCAAAAATCGTAGTGAAATTATACAAGTTGTACTTAGAATAATTCAATCGATGACTTGTAATTAATGAATTTTCTAATTTTGCATTTCCTCGTGACAAGCTGTTAAAATTGGTAAAAATAAAACCTTCAACCAAGGCATTTACATCGTTAAAACCATTACGAACATTGAAGTTATAGGTCAAATTTTCAGATTTTTTTAAATCCCAACGAGCAAACATATCTGGTAATACTCTAGTGAAATTAAGTTTGAAAGGGTTTTCAAATTGCTCGTTAGAAGTGTTGTATTGGTGCACAGAAAAACCAGGATTAAAAGTAAACTTGCCTCTAATAAACTTATAATGTAACCCTATAAAAGCATCATTAAACTGATAACGTACATCATTATTATAGGCAGATTGCTCCACTGGATTTACTGAGTTATCTTGAAGAATTTGCATGATACTCGAATTGTACGACTGAAAAGCATTCGTATTTCCCGCCGTTACATTCAATATACTTTTGTTCGAAATTTGATAAAAATAATCGATTTTAGCATCTAGTTTATTGGTTTTAACAAAACGAGATTGCTCGATATTCAGCGCATTTTCATTTACAAAAACAGCACTTGGATCGTTCGGATTTGTTGAATTTGCATTTTGATACGGATTTACCGAAAGTTGCGGATTGTAAAATGGATCTTCATCCTCGTACTGATGTTGCATTTCTAACACCCAAGTCGATTTTGGATTTTGGGTATAAAACATATTCAAACTCTGGTTGAAAGAGGCTGGTGCTTGTTTTTGAAAAGCAATCACCGTATTATTATTAGTTATTGTATTTCCGTTTGAAGTAGAAGTGAAATTAGTTTGACTGTTGTCTACATCTTGCTGGTCATTTTTTCTAAAGAACGCGTCATAATCCAATTGAAAATTATCATTGGCCTTGTACTTCGAACCAAATTTGGCAATGAAAGCATTGTTTTTGGAATCTGTTCTGTTTTTTCTGTTTTCTAAAGTAGCAATGTTGGTCGTGTTCGGTTCAAAAATACCACGTTCTGAATTCGTAATAGACTGATTAAACGTAGAAGAATAGGCTGCAAAACTAGATAGAGTCCATTTTTTTGAAACGGAGTGATTCAAATTTAACGCCCCAAATTTGTCACTCGCCTTGGCTACATTATCACCACCAGAAAGTCCAAAGAAATTTCGGTTTAAGGTAAGAGAAGTTCCACTTCGACCAATCGTATTTCGGGCGCCACCTGTTATCCTGAAAAAATCAGCAGAAGTCAATGATACCTCACCAATATTATTCAAATTCACAATGGCGTTGATACTTGTTTTTGGGGAGTAGTAAAATACTTTTGGATTAAAGAGATATCCTTTATCATTAGCCAGTCCTCCGCTCACGTCACCAAACCAAAACTTATCTTTTCCTTTTTTAAGTTTGATGTTCAGTGCAATATCATCGTTGTTGTTTTCAAGTCCTTTCATTTGCGATACTTCGTTGAAATTACGCAGTACTTGCACTTTATCAACCGCATCAGACGGAATATTTTTAGAACCTAGTTTCGTATCTCCTTCCATAAAGGGCTTGCCGTTTACAAACAATTTAGCCACTTTTTTCCCTTCAACTTGTACTTGTCCATCAGCCATTACTTCAAAGCCCGGTAGCTTTTTAAATACGTCTTCCAACTTACGCTCTTCACCTGTTTTAAACGAATCTGTATTATAAACAATCGTATCCCCTTTGATGGAAACTGGCATTTCGCGAACGATCTCCACACCGTCTAATTCAATCCCGCCTGTTTCCATGGTAATATTTTGAACCATATTTTCGGAGAGTGTTGTTACAGTGACTTCTTTATTTTGCATTCCCAAATAACTTAGTTTGATTACATAAGTTGTATTGGATTTAAGATTTAGGGTAAACTTTCCTTTATCAGTAGTTATGGCGTACGCATCCATGGCTTTGGTCGTTTGGTTCACCGCCATCACATTGGCCATTTCCAACGGCAGTTTTGTTTTATCCTGAACCAATCCTTCCAAACGGATATTTTGTGCAAAAGAAATTGATACCGCTATAAAGGCGATAAAAACTAAAATTTTTCTCATTTTAATTGGGTATAAACTACTATAGTTGGTATTAATTTCCAATGCGCATTTGCATATTGCCATTTCCGCCACGTCCTTGATTCATTTCTCTAAACTCCTCCATTTTTTTTGTAACAGCATCGTCAAAATCTTTTTGTGATGTTACTTTCCCCTTGGTAGATGCTTTGATTTCGGTTTTGACTTTTGGATTTAAAACAACTTTAGAACACAAAATAACAGTTCTACCATCATTTACCTCTAAGATCAAACCTGGCAATCCCCAGTAGTTTTCAGGACCTTGACTCACTGGAATTTCGGGAGTATACCACGCCGTAATTACAATATCTTTTGGCATTTCTAAATTATCCAAAAGACTTGTTTTAGCAGCGCCATCAGCTGGTTTAGCAGTAGCAACTTCTTCTCTTCTAGGTCTAAAATTTCTAAAATCTGTTTTACTTGCTGGCTTTACAGCTGTGGCTTTAAAACAATTATAACCTCCTATTACACGTGTTTCACTTTCCATTTTCCATTGTAAGTTAGGCAATGAATCTTTTATCAAAAACTCTTTTCCCATGAACTCTTTATCCACTGTAAATGATTTTTCTTTGACATTTTTATAATACGTTCCGCCACCGCCTGTAAAAGACATCATCATTCTCATTCCACCGTTACCTTGACCTGTAGCATCTAGTTTTTCTTCTTCTTTGTAAACTGAAGCCGATTTGTCAAAATTGAGAATAAATGTTTTTTCGAACGCTTTTTTCATACGTTCCTCCATCATTTTCTGCATATCTGGAGTCATCTCTTTGTTGCCTTGCATTCTAGATTTAAAATCTGACGTGCTAGTTTTTGACTCATAAACAGCCATACCTTGAAATTCTTGAGCTTGCACCCCTAAAAAAGAGGCGATAGCAATTACTACAGTGTAAATTAATTTTTGCATCTTGATGGTTTTTAATAGATAAGTGTGAAAATTACTATTTTTGTTACAATGATAATGTTAAATAAATACTAAGACAATCAATTACGCTTTTGGTTTAATTGTAATTTTACCATTATGAAAAAATTAGTTTTTTTGACCCTATTTTACTGTTCAGCAATAGGTTTTTGTCAAGATCAAAAACCAACTGTTACAAAATTGAACACGATTGCTTTGGATGCTGATGATTTTTTAGGATACGACTCCTTTGGGTTTTATTACACCATTAAAAATGATGTTTTTTCAAAAATTAATGGGAGCGAAAGATTGGATTACAAAAACATTTCATTGGGGAAGATCACAAAGATCGATCTACAAAACCCTCTCAAATTAGTTTTATTTTACGAAAATTTCAATACCGTTATTACTCTAGACAATCAATTGAATGAGACTCAAAAAATAAATTTTTCAGAAAGTCCAATACCAATAGTAGCAACAGCGGTAGGTATAGCTTCTCAAAACCAAATTTGGGTTTATAACAGTATGAATCAACAAATAGGCTTGTACGATTATTTAAACCAAAATTACAAAACACTGGCGACACCCTTAAGTGAAAACATTATATTTTACAGTACTGATTTTAATTTGTTCCAATGGATTGATGCGACCAACAACTGGTACGCTTGTGATATTTTTGGAAAAATAAAAAAAATACATAGAATACCTGATTTTGATTGTATTGCCCTTTTAAATGACACGCAATACATTTATTCTAAAAGCGGAGAATTATACTTTATTGATGTAGTAAAAGATAAAAAAACACAGTTGGTAATTTCCGAAAAAACGTTTATCAAATTTCATTACAAAGACCAAATTTTATCTATTTTTACACCATCAGGAATTAGCAATTATAAAATCACAATACCGTAATGCACATAGCAATAGCAGGAAACATAGGTTCAGGAAAAACAACTTTAACCCGATTATTAGCGAAACAGTTTAAGTGGGAACCGCATTTTGAAGATGTAGTTGACAATCCGTACTTAGATGATTTTTATCATCAAATGGAACGTTGGTCCTTTAATTTACAAATTTATTTCTTGAACAGTCGTTTTCGTCAAGTGATGCAAATTCGCGAAAGCGGTAAAAAAATCATTCAGGACAGAACCATTTATGAGGATGCGCACATTTTTGCTCCCAACTTATATGCGATGGGTTTAATGACCAATCGTGATTTTCAAAATTATTCTTCTTTATTTGAATTGATGGAATCTACTGTTAAAGCACCCGATCTACTGATTTATTTAAGAAGTTCTATTCCTAATTTAGTGGGACAAATACACAAACGTGGCCGCGAATACGAAAACTCCATATCAATTGAGTACTTAAGCCGTTTGAACGAGCGATACGAAGGCTGGATACAAACCTATGACAAAGGAAAATTATTGATCATTGATGTAGACAATATCAACTTTGTGGACAATCCAGAGGATTTAGGAAACATTTTTAACCGTATTGATGCCGAATTGAATGGGTTGTTTTAGAATAACAAAAAAAGATAACCTAATATTATAAAACATAAATGCCTCGCAAAATTGCAAGGCATTTTTTTATTATATAATATGCTGTTTTACTTCACAGCATCAATTTTGGCTTTTACTTCAGCTTCTGTACCTTCAAAAACCTCTGTTGTTGTTTTTCCGTTTACTATTTTAGTTACTTTCCCAACAGTCTTTCCATTTGTAGAAGAGATACTAACATTCACGGTTTTTTTCTCGTATTTACTGGTATCAAAACAATCTGTTTTTTGATATTTATATTTACCATTGGCATCAAAATTTGCCAAACATTTTGCTGTTTGTTCAGGTGTACATCCGTTTTCTTTACACATCGCTTCACATTCTGCTTTAGTCATGTTAGCCATTTTTGAAGGGTCACATTTGCCCATACTGTAAACCATTTCTGTTTTGGAATGAGCAGCGCAACAAGACTTAACTGTAGCTACATCTGAGTGACCATTTCCTAAAATTGGCGCAATAACCAAACCTATCAAACAAGTCAATTTGATTAAAATATTCATAGATGGTCCCGAAGTGTCTTTGAAAGGATCACCAACTGTATCACCAGTAACCGCTGCTTTGTGCGCATCAGAACCTTTATAGGTCATTTCACCATTGATCATTACACCTGCTTCAAAAGACTTTTTGGCATTGTCCCAAGCACCTCCAGCATTGTTTTGGAAAACGGCCCACAAAACACCCGAAACGGTAACTCCAGCCATATAACCACCAAGCATTTCGGCAATGAGTTGGTTGTTATCTGAATACACTAACTTGCCTAAAAGTACAATGGCTATTGGAAAACCAATAGTCAAAATTCCTGGCAACATCATTTCGCGTAAAGCGGCTTTCGTCGAAATATCAACGCATTTTGCATATTCAGGTTTTCCAGTACCTTCCATAATTCCTGGGATTTCTCTGAACTGACGGCGTACTTCATACACCATATCCATAGCAGCTTTCCCCACTGAATTCATGGCTAGGGCAGAGAACACTACCGGAATCATTCCACCTACAAATAGCATGGCCAATACTGGCGCTTTGAAAATATTGATTCCGTAGATTCCCGTGAATGTTACATAAGCTGCGAATAAGGCTAGTGATGTCAATGCTGCCGAAGCAATAGCAAATCCTTTCCCAGTTGCTGCTGTTGTATTCCCTACTGAATCCAAAATATCGGTTCTAGTACGTACTTCTTTAGGCAATTCGCTCATTTCTGCAATTCCGCCCGCATTATCAGATATAGGTCCAAAAGCATCGATTGCTAATTGCATCGCTGTAGTTGCCATCATTGCAGAAGCCGCCAGAGCCACTCCATAAAACCCTGCAAACGCATACGAAGACCAAATTGCTGCCGCAAATAATAAAACCGTTGGGAAAGTTGAAATCATTCCGGTTGCTAATCCTGCAATTACGTTTGTACCTGCTCCTGTACTTGATTTTTGTACAATAGCCATTACTGGTTTTGTACCCAATCCCGTATAATATTCAGTAACCGATGAAATAACCGCACCAACAACCAAACCTACTATTGTTGCGTAAAAAACACGCATGGATGAAATTTCTTTAGTTCCTTCTCCAAAGAAATCCATTTTCATGGTTTCTGGTAACATGTATTGCACTAGAAAGTAACAAGCTACTAAAGTCAAACCTATCGAAACCCAATTACCAATATTCAAAGCCCTTTGTACTTGCGCTTCTTTAGCATTATCATCTGTGATTTTCACTAACATGGTTCCGATTATCGAAAATAAAATTCCAAAACCGGCAATAGCCATTGGCAATAAAATAGGTCCAATACCACCAAAACCATCTTGAATAGCACCACCCATATCTTTGATCACATAATTTCCGAGCACCATTGCTGCTAAAACTGTGGCTACATAAGAACCAAATAAATCAGCTCCCATACCAGCAACATCGCCTACATTGTCTCCCACGTTATCTGCAATGGTAGCTGGATTTCGGGGATCATCTTCTGGAATTCCAGCTTCTACTTTACCTACTAAATCGGCACCTACATCGGCGGCTTTTGTATAAATTCCGCCACCAACCCTGGCAAACAAAGCAATAGATTCTGCTCCAAGAGAGAAACCAGCTAAAGTTTCCAAAACAATGGTCATATCTTCTGTTGAAGTCCAGACACCGTTCATAAAAAAGTGGAAGAAAAATATAAAGAAGGTAGTCAAACCTAATACCGCTAAACCTGCAACACCAAGTCCCATCACGGTACCACCACCAAAAGATACTTTTAAAGCTTGCGGCAAACTCGTACGAGCAGCCTGTGTAGTCCTAACATTTGTTTTGGTGGCTATTTTCATTCCCATATTTCCTGCCAAAGCAGAGAAGAAAGCACCAAAAATAAAAGCTACTACTATTAATATATGTGTTGTGGGAACAATAAACGAAATACCCGCCAATGCGATACTGGCTCCAATAACAAAGAAAGTCAGTAATCGATATTCTGCTTTGAGGAAAGCCAAAGCGCCTTCGTAAATGTAATCTGAAATCTCCTTCATCTTACCATCGCCTGGATCTTGTTTTAAAACCCATGCTCGTTTTGTAAACATAAATGCCAGTCCAATGAATGCCATGGCGATTGGCAAATAAATCATAATTGTATTCATAATTTTGGTTTGGTTTATAGTTAATACTTATTGTGTAACCAAACGAATTTAAGCAAAAAAGCAATACTCCAAACGGAATATTGCTTTTTTTACAATTATTATGCTAAATTATTACTTAATGCTAAACAAACCTTCTGGTTTGTTTTCGATAGCATTAAAGCGTTCTGTACATTCTTTGATGATAGCGTAGGCTTCATTTACATCTCCCCAACCTTCAACATCTACTTTCTTGTTTTCAAGATCTTTGTATACTTGAAAGAAGTGCTCAATTTCTTTTAATAAGTGTGGGTTAATATCTGAAAGGTTTTCTAATGAATTCCAAATTGGATCAGAAACAGGCACACAGATTACTTTTTCGTCTGGTCCTTTATCATCTGCCATGTGAAATACTCCAATAGGTTTTACTTCCATTACACAACCAGGAAAAGTTGGCTCGTTTACCAAAACTAATACATCTAATGGATCTCCATCTAATGCTAAAGTTTCAGGGATAAATCCGTAATCAGCTGGATACATCATTGAAGAAAATAACATTCTATCAAAACGCATTCTTTTTATTTCGAAATCATATTCGTATTTATTTCTACTTCCTCTTGGTATTTCGATTAAGACATCGAAAGTTGTTAATTTGTCTGCAGTCATTTTAGTTTTTCTTATCTATAATTATCCTGCAAAAGTAATCAAACGATACGTTTTTGCAATGAAAATTCAAGGTTATCTATTCAATAAATTTTAAAAAAACCTTCTTTTAATAGGTTATGGTTCTATTTCGTTTCTTCAAGTAATGATGCCACAATAAATAAGTCGCATAGGACCGATATGGACTCCACTGCTGTGCGTGTGCATACATGAGTTCTTTGTCATGAATGTCTAGTAATTCTTTTAAAGTATTGACTACTGCTATATCACCAAGTGGCAATACATCTGGTGCTTGCAAGCAAAACATTAAATAAATATCTATGGTCCAGTTCCCTATGCCTTTGATTTTGATGAGTTCTTCCCGAACCTCCTGAGCGGTTTTAGTTGGTAAACTTTCTAAATCAAGTTCTTTATTTAATAGCGCTTTTGCCAAAGCTTTGATATAGGACGTTTTTTGTCGGCTTACGCCAAGATTCCTAAAATCGACATCAGACACATCAAGAAGAATTTCGGGTGCCATCGTTTTTAGAGTAGTTTTTATTTTCAAAAAAGTGGCTTTCGCCGAATCAATAGAAACTTGTTGCTCCAAAATCAATAATACCAAAGTCTCGAAACCTTGTGGTCTTTTGGGAACAGTTGGCAATCCGTAATTTTCAACAATTGACTTGAAAATGGCATCTTTTTCTAAAAGGTAGTCGATGGCTTCTTGCATAATTTGATTTTTTAGCCCGGATTACTTCACTTAACATCTATTTTTAATAGGAGTTCAGCGAACTTCGTTTGAAGTAAAAATCCTTTTATCTCGTTTTTTAACGAGATAAAAGATTGTAACGAATAGCCGGAATAGCTCCTAGAAATTAAATCCAAAAGAGCCTTTTACCGTAAAATTATTGGCCCCTGGCGTGTTGAGATAATTACCTCTCCAAGCAAAATCAATACGGAATACTTTAAAAATATTTCCAATACCGGCGCTATATTCCCAGTAGCCTCTTTCTGGCGCATTGTAAACCAAGCCGGATGCATTTATTGCTCTATTGCCATCAGTAACAGAACCATATACCCCGCGTACTGCTATGATTTCTCTCCAATTGAGTTTGCGCATGAACGGAATTCTAGAAAAAATGCGCCCATTAAAGTTGTGATTCCATTGTAAGGTTATGTACTCATCTGAAACGAACTCGTAGAAATTAAGATTGCTAAAAGTGTTTTCGATAGTAAAATACGTTTGATTTCCTGGAATTACGCTCAACAAACCAAGCGGAATTTCTCCAAAAGTCTTCCCTACTTCCATGATTAAATTCGTTCTTCCTAGTGGACCAATAATGATAGGCTGCTTGTAATACAATTGCAACTTATCATATTTAAAATCACTATCCAAAAGTCCCTTGAAACCATGGCTATAATTGACAAAGAAGCGGCTATAGGGACTATCTACAATACTGCGCTCTACGCCAAAACCAATTGTTTTACGTTTTGGAGAAAACTCAATTTGAAGGTTGGCTTCAGATTGCTTTACATCACTTTTGGTCACCTTTTTTGCACTATCTGTAAAATAATCCAAACTAAAAGTAGAAGATGCCGACTCAAGAGTACGATACGAAACACCAGCCTGAATCACTACGTTTTTAATAGGTTCTATATCTAGTGCAATATTAGTTAAGTTAATGTTAGTCAGCTTCCCATTACTTCCTGATGAAAAAACCGCTGACGAAGCAAAACTGCGTCCCAAAACATCATTGGTTGTGGTTAAGCTCGCGCCTATTTGCTCAATGTCACGCCTGTTTCCTCCCGAAATAATGATTCGGTTTTTCTTATCGACCATCCATTTTCCCGAAACGCCGTATTTAAATTTATTATCATCAAAACCGTAAGCTGTATAAGCTTGAAGTCGCCAAGGATCATTAGGTCCAAAATACGTTCTACCACCTGCACGCAATCGTATTCCTTCAACTTCATTGAATCCAAAGGATGAAAAAACAGGACCAAAATCAAAATTTTTAAATTCGACGTAGCCGCTACCAAGTATAGAAACTAGGTTGTACAAGCGTTTGAATTTATTAACTGTTTGTAGTGTATCTAACATTTTATACACCCCTAACTCGTCTTTACTTAAATTCTCAAATCGGTTATCGTCCCAATATTCTTCTGATTTGTTATAGACTTCATCATCCATGTAATTGACTTCGTCTTTGTAAAAAGATGCCGGCAAGGGTTTGTTGAACTGATGATTTCTAAAATAAGTCGTTCGTTTACCATAAACTCCTTTTGAATCTTCTTTTTTATTCAAAGCAAAGTCAGACATTAAATAATCCTTTGTCAATAAAAAAACGGAGTCACTTACTACCTCAAATTCTTGTTCAATATAAATGTCTTTTACCCAGTTAATATTAGCACTTTTAGTCACTGCCATATTAATTTTCTTGATAGCATAAGTAGAATCGTTCACCCAAAAATCTCCTTTAAAAGTCAATTCGTTTTTTCTTCTTGGATAAAAAACAATATTATAGCACCATTTTTTATCAATATAGGCACTGTCTCTCAGTACATAATTATACACATCAATTCCTGTTTTAGACAATGGACTCGTAAAACTCTTGTCAAAAAAAGTTAAGTGATTGTTGTAAATGTTATAATCCGAATATAAATCTTTAACAAAAGCTAATATTTGCTGATTGCCATTAAATCCAGATGTTTTACTTGCTTTTATTTTATCTTTTACTTTCTTTAAAACATTATCTCCGTAAACGTCATTTAGAGATTCATTAATAAAAATAGGCAAGTACGTTTTACCAGTAACTCTTGAAGTATCCATTTGATTGAAGATAAACTCCATGCCCTTGAAAATTTTATTTTTCATGAAAGCACTATCAATGGAGTTCATGTCAAATTCTATTTTCTCATACTTTTCCATTTGGTATTGATCAAACTGGTACAAACCGTTTTTACGTTTTCGTTCCCAAATTTTCCTCAATATATCTAGCGCAGGATTGTTTTTCTTTGAAGTCTTACCAGCAAAAACTACTACTTCATTTAAACTTTCGGCCTCATTAAGCGTGATTTTAAAATTATAGTTAACTGCTTTTTCTAAGGTAATTTCTCTTTCCGAAAAACCTACTGAGGAAACTAACACAACGGTATACGTCTTTTGGGATTCCAAATAAAAATTCCCATCTTCATTTGTAACGATTCCTTCACTTGATCCTTTAAAAACCACATTGGCAAACGGAATCGGCTGGTTTTGTTTGTCTACTACAATACCGCTTATTTTGGTTTGCGCCAATACGTTATGGAATACACCACAAAAAAACAAAGTCAAAATTAAAAGATACTTTTTCATAACAAATAAAAAAACTTCACCAATAGAAACCATTGATGAAGTTATTAAGGTTAAAAATTATAAATACCAACTCCATCAACAAGAGTTGTACATTACATTTTATTTATACATTACTTTCTTTACCGCTTTCACAACGTCACCAGCATTAGGCAACCATTCTTTCAATAAAACCGGAGAGTAAGGCGCAGGAGTATCAGCCGTTGTGATACGCTGTATAGGCGCATCTAAGAAATCAAAAGCACGCTCTTGAACAATATATGTAATCTCCGATGCTACACTTGCAAAAGGCCAAGCCTCTTCAAGAACTACTAAACGATTTGTTTTTTTAACCGAAGTTAAAATCGTTTCATAATCCATCGGACGTACTGTTCTTAAATCAATAATTTCACAAGAGATACCTTCTTTTGCTAATTCGTCAGCAGCAATATGAGCCTCTTTGATAATTTTACCAAAAGATACAATTGTTACATCAGTACCTTCTCTTTTAATATCAGCAACTCCAAGTGGAATAACATATTCTCCATCTGGCACTTCACCTTTGTCACCATACATTTGCTCTGATTCCATGAAAATCACAGGATCGTTATCACGAATAGCCGCTTTTAATAATCCCTTTGCATCATAAACTGTAGAAGGAACTACAACTTTAAGACCTGGAGTGTTTGCAAACCAGTTTTCTAAAGCTTGAGAGTGCGTTGCACCTAATTGCCCCGCAGAAGCTGTTGGTCCACGAAAAACAATAGGCACATTAAATTGCCCACCACTCATCTGACGCATTTTGGCAGCGTTGTTTATAATTTGATCAACTCCAACTAAACAAAAGTTGAAAGTCATATACTCTACAATTGGTCTACAACCATTCATTGCTGATCCCACTGCAATACCTGAAAAACCAAGCTCTGCAATAGGAGTATCAATCACTCTTTTTTCACCAAACTCTGCAAGCATCCCTTTTGACGCCTTGTAAGCACCATTATATTCAGCAACCTCTTCACCCATTAAGTATATGGACTCATCGCGACGCATTTCTTCACTCATCGCTTCGCAAATAGCCTCTCTAAATTGTATCGTTCTCATATTATATGTTGTATGTGTCTAATTTTCGAAAAGCAAAAATAAATATTTTAAATCACTTAAAAGCATAAAACATACTAAATTAATTCAGGATTTACACGGATGATTTTTAGGAGCTTTTTCCGGCTCTACGCTGTATCTTCCTGTGGCTAAAGGAGCCACAAGAAGGATGCCGCTACTATCCGGGCTACGAAAACGTTGTAATTTTAAAAAAATATTATGCACGCATAGTATATTATTCAAATTAATATTTTAAATTTGTAAAAGAAATTAAGATTAATAAAAAATATAGGTATGAAAATATTAGTTTGCATCAGTCACGTTCCTGATACTACATCAAAAATTAACTTTGTCAATGGAGATTCTGAATTTGACACAAACGGTGTTCAATATGTAATTAACCCAAATGACGAGTTTGGTCTAACACGTGCTATCTGGTTTCAAGAGCAACAAGGTGCTACTGTTACTGTTGTAAATGTTGGAGGTCCTGACACTGAACCTACATTAAGAAAAGCTTTAGCAATTGGTGCTAACGAAGCTATTCGTGTTAACGCAACGCCTACTGACGGATTTTTTGTGGCTAAACAATTAGCCGAAGTAATCAAAAACGGAGGATACGATATTGTTATCGCTGGAAAAGAATCATTAGACTATAACGGTGGAATGGTACCTGGAATGATCGCTGGAATTTTAGGTTATAATTTCCTAAACTCTTGTACTAACTTAACAGTTGACGGAACTGCTGTAAAAGCAGTACGTGAAATTGATGGTGGAAAAGAAACTGTAGCCACTACTTTACCATTAATTATTGGTGGACAAAAAGGACTTGTAGAAGAAAAAGACTTGCGTATTCCAAACATGAGAGGAATTATGACTGCAAGAACAAAAGCTTTGACTATCCTAGAGCCAGTAGACGCTACTGTAAACACAAAAGCAGTTAAGTTTGAAAAACCTGCTCCTAAATCAGCTGTGAAACTAGTATCTGCAGATAATTTAGATGAGTTAATTAACTTATTACACAACGAAGCAAAAGTAATCTAACTGTCATAAAGTCGAATGTCGAAAGTCGAAAGGAAAGAAAGTAACAATAACTTCCCTTTATGACTTTAGACTTTAAAACTTTAAGACTAAAATAAAAAATTATGTCAATATTAATATACGCGGAATACGCAGAAGGAAAATTCAAAAAAGTAGCTTTCGAACTAGCTTCTTACGCAAAAAAAGTGGCTGAAACGCTAGGAACAACAGTTACAGCTGTTACTGTTAATGCAAGTGATGTATCTGAATTAGCAAAATACGGAGTAGACAAAGTTCTTAAAGTAAACAATGATAAATTATCTGGTTTTACTGCAAAAGCTTATGCTGATGTTATTAAGCAAGCTGCACAACAAGAAGGTTCAAAACTAGTTTTATTATCTAGCACTACAGATAGCATTTACTTATCCTCTCTAGTTGCAGTTGCACTTGAGGCTGGATTTGCTTCAAACGTGGTAGGTTTACCAGTTTCTACAAGCCCTTTTCAAGTAAAAAGAACTGCTTTTTCAAACAAAGCTTTCAATTTCACTCAAATTGATACCGATGTTAAGATCTTAGGCTTAGCTAAGAATTCGTATGGTATTTTTGAAAGTCCAGTTGCAGCAAACGAAGTAGACTTTAATCCAACAATCGGTGAAAATGATTTTGGAGTTAAAGTAGAATCTGTTGAAAAAGGTTCTGGAAAAGTTTCTATAGCTGATGCTGACATTGTAGTTTCAGCGGGACGTGGACTTAAAGGTCCAGAGAACTGGGGAATGATTGAAGAACTAGCAACAACGTTAGGAGCAGCAACAGCTTGTTCTAAACCAGTTTCTGATCTAGGATGGAGACCTCACGGAGAGCACGTAGGACAAACAGGAAAACCGGTAGCAACAAACTTGTATATTGCTATTGGAATTTCAGGTGCGATTCAACATATTGCCGGAATTAACTCTTCTAAAGTTAAAGTAGTGATCAATAGCGATCCTGAAGCACCTTTCTTTAAAGTTGCTGATTACGGAATTGTAGGTGATGCCTTTGAAATTGTACCTCAATTAATTGAAAAATTCAAAGCCTTTAAAGCGCAAAACTAATAAGGAAAAAGAAATCATTACAACATTTTAAATGCTACTTAAATCAAGATATTTGTATCTTTGCTTTTAAGTAGCATTTCTTTTTAAAGGAAATGCCACTTACTTTTAATTTAAAAAAAAGTACTTTGTACTTTTCCATCAACACAATTATGAGCTTAGTTAAACTATCTATAAAAGGAATTTCATACAGTCAAACTCAAAACGGAGCCTACGCTTTAATCTTGAACGAGGTTGACGGCGAAAGAAAACTACCCATTGTAATTGGTGCTTTTGAAGCCCAATCCATTGCCATTGCATTAGAAAAAGAAATAAAACCACCACGTCCTTTGACTCATGATTTATTTAAAAATTTTGCAGAACGCTTTGATATTGTAGTAAAACAGGTAATCATTCACAAACTTGTAGATGGTGTTTTCTATTCAAGCATTATTTGCGAAAGAGACAAAATTGAGGAGATTATCGACGCTAGAACATCTGATGCTATAGCGCTGGCTCTACGTTTTAAAGCTCCTATTTTTACTTATAAAAACATTTTAGACAAAGCTGGTATTTTCTTAAAAACAAATCCACTTGACCCCAACAAAGACAATCAAGACCTAGACGATGTGTTGTCAAATCCAGAAACTTTTGGTCATGAAGACGAATCTAATCAAGCTGGAAACACCTACTCAAAACATACTTTACCAGAACTTCATGATTTACTAGATCAAGCTGTAACAAACGAAGATTATGAAAAAGCGGCTAAAATACGTGATGAAATTTCAAAACGATAAAACAAGAAATTCATAAAGGATCCTATTTTTTTAGAATTGGCAATACTAAAACAGTGCAACATTTATTTGAAAACTGTTTTATTAAATCCTATATTTGATTGCAATTACCTATAAATCAAACTATGAAAACAAAACTTGCCTTACTCCTACTTGTATTAGGATGCAGCACTGATGCTTTTTGCCAAGACATCTATTTGCATTGTGGAAAAATATTAAACACCTTAACTGGAAAAGAATTGGTAAACCACACCGTAATTGTTTCCAAAAATAAGATTATAAAGATTCAGGAAGGTTTTGTATCGAAATCTCAACCAAATGATATCGAAATAGACCTTAAGAAAAAGTACGTTTTACCAGGATTAATTGATCTTCACGTTCATATTGAGGGCGAACACGACACTAAAAGCTATATGTCTAAGTATCTAGAAAACGAAGCAGACATTGCTTTTCAAGCTGTTCGTTGTGCCGAAGTAACCTTACTTTCAGGGTTTACAACCGTACGAGATTTAGGCGGTACAGGTGTAAATATTTCTATTAGAAACGCGATTAATAAAGGCATTGTAAAAGGACCACGTATTTTTACCGCAGGTAAATCTATAGCTACTACAGGCGGTCATGCCGACCCAACAAACGGTAGTAATCGTAAACTAGTAGGTGATCCAGGACCACAAGAAGGAGTAATAAACTCACCCGAAGAGGCTGTAAAAGCAGTGAGAGAGCGCTATAAAGAAGGTGCAGATGTGATTAAAATAACTGCAACTGGCGGTGTGCTAAGCGTTGCAAAAAGCGGAAAAAATCCTCAATTCACTTTAGAAGAAATAAAAGCAATCACCTCAACAGCTAAGGATTACAACATGCTAACTGCTGCACATGCTCATGGCGACGAAGGTATGCAAAGAGCAATCATTGGCGGAATTAAAACCATTGAACACGGTACTTTTATGAGTGAGGAAACGATGGAGTTGATGAAAAAATACGACGCTTATCTTGTTCCTACTTTAACTGCGGGAAAAGAAGTAGAGAAAAATGCAGAAATAAATGGATACTATCCTGAAATTGTAGTACCTAAAGCAAGAGAAGTAGGTCCACAACTGAAAGCAACTTTTGCAAAAGCATATAAAAAGGGCGTGAAAATTGCATTTGGTACTGATGCAGGTGTTTTTACACACGGAAATAATGCAAAAGAATTTGGTTATATGGTAGAAGCCGGAATGCCCGCGCTAGAAACAATACAAGCCGCCACAATTACAAATGCATCCTTATTAGGAATAGCTGATACTGTAGGTCAAATAAAAGAAAATTTTCTTGCAGATATTATAGCAGTTGACGAAAGTCCTATTACAACAATAAAAACACTTGAAAAAATAGTTTTTGTAATGAAAGACGGTAAAATTTACAAAAACTAACGTTTTGAAACACTAAACATGAAACAATATTTAGACTTGGTACAACACGTTATGGAAAACGGTTGTCAAAAAGGAGATCGCACGGGAACGGGTACAAAAAGTGTTTTTGGGTATCAAATGCGTTTTGACTTAAACGAAGGTTTCCCTATGGTGACCACAAAAAAACTTCATTTAAAATCGATTATTTTTGAGTTGCTATGGTTTTTAAAAGGAGATACCAATATCAAATATCTTCAAGAAAACGGAGTGAAAATTTGGGATGCTTGGGCTGATGCCAACGGTGATCTTGGACCAGTATATGGTAGGCAATGGCGCAACTGGAATAACGAAGAAATTGATCAAATATCAGATTTGATAAAGGAATTAAAAGCAAATCCTAACAGTCGTAGGATGTTAGTTTCAGCATGGAATCCCTCAGTTCTACCAGATACAACAAAATCATTTGAAGAAAATGTTGCTAATAACAAAGCTGCCTTACCGCCGTGTCATGCCTTTTTTCAATTTTATGTAGCGGATGGTAAGCTATCCTGCCAACTATACCAGCGCAGTGCCGATATTTTCCTTGGTGTGCCGTTTAATATTGCTTCTTATGCATTGCTAACCATGATGATAGCACAAGTTTGTAATTTACAAGTCGGTGAATTTATTCACACTTTCGGTGATGCACACATATACAACAACCACTTTGAACAATTGGAACTGCAATTAACCCGAAGTCCAAGACCATTGCCAAAAATGATCCTGAATCCAGAAATAAAAGACCTTTTTGCATTTGAATTTAAAGATTTTACACTAGAAGGTTATGATCCGCATGACAGTATAAAAGGTAGTGTTGCAGTATAATAAAAACAGTGTTATAGTTTAAACAACTACAACACTGTTTTCATTTCCAGCAAAGGCATTCCATCGGTAGGAGTCAGCTTCGGGCTCATTGACGTAGTTTCCGTCTACTAGATATTTAAATTCATAATCAGCATCTTTATTCAAATCAAAGACTCCCTTAAAGATGCCACTCTTTAATTTACTTAAACTACCTTGCTTAGGATCCCAATTATTAAAATCACCTACAACAGCCACTTGTTGAGCTGTTTTAGCAGGGAAAGAAAAAGTAACTTTACAGACAGGTTTAGCTTTGATGAATTGTTTTTTAACAGACATAACTATTTCATTTATAGATTTATACAACAAAGTAAGTGAAAATTAACGAACATACAAACGCTCATTATTAGAATTTCTAAAATGCTTCAAACAGTGTTAATTTTTAAACTTTTATATATTTTTACAGGCATAAAATTTTGAATTCAAAAATCGTGAATCGATTGCGTTCAAAATTATACGTTTTCCAATTGATTCATTTTAAGAAATAAACTTTATCTTTATACATTAAAAGCATAAAAAAATGGAACGAGAAATACACGAACAATACGAATATGCAAGACGCAGAATCAAGCAAAAAAAACGACTTTACTTTCATTTTGTTCTCTTTGTGCTAAGTAGTTTATTGTTATTTACTTTGAAACATTTATTTGAGAATTCTTTTATTTCAAATTGGTACTTGTACATCATTACAGTATGGTTATTTTTATTTACGCTACATTTTATAAAAATATTTATCACAGATCGTTTTATGAATAAAAGTTGGGAAAGAGAACAAATTGACAGATTGGTTGCCTTACAAAAAAAGAAGATAGACCAATTACAAACTCAAATTAATAATAACGAATAATAATAACCTGATAACATTATGATCATAATGATTGCTGCCGTTGCAGATAACAATGCTTTAGGAAAAAACAACGATTTAATGTGGCATTTACCAGATGATTTTAAGAGATTTAAAGCGCTAACATCAGGTCATCATATTATAATGGGTAGAAAAACATTTGAAAGTTTTCCTAAACCATTACCAAATAGAAAACACATCATTATTACCCGAGACAAAAAATACGAAGCAAATGACTGTATTATTGTAGATAGTCTTGAAAAAGCACTAGATCATTGCCCCGAAAATGCAGACAAATATATTATTGGTGGAGGAGAAATATACAAACTAGGACTTCAATACGCAGATCAACTTGACATTACAAGAGTACATCATGACTTTGAAGCAGATGTTTACTTTCCAGAAATAGATTTAAACATCTGGAAAATAAGTGCAACCGAATATCATGCTCCCGACGAAAAACACCAATACGCATTCACATATCAAACATACATTAGAATTTAAAACAAAAAAAAACATCCTTTTCAGGATGTTTTTTTTTAGCAATTGGTTAAAAGTGGTGAACTACTCTAGAAAGAGTATCTGATAACATAAAATAAAAATTACAAACATTAATAATATACCAGATATGGCAATAATAATGTTTGAAAACCTTTGAGAGTACATCTCAAAGTAGCCTTTAATACCAAATACCACGAAGGTACTAAAGACGAAAAAAATTAAAATTTCCAAAAACAAATTTAATCCTAAGAACGTATGTTGCGTTTTAACCTCTATACTGCTTTGTAGAACAGTACGCTCAAAAAATCTAACTAGAACAAACGAGATAAGTAACGCAAGAACTATCCATTTGCTTTGGTCCACCATTTGTCTTTTAACCATTTATTATGCTTATTTCTTCGGTACAAATGTGTAGATTAAAATTCACCTCCACAATACCCACTTTTAGTGATATTTTGATTTTTTTGTAAAAAAATGAAAGAATCTTTTTTCAATACGTTAAAAAAATAAATCTTGAGTCAAATTATAGAAACACATTACTAGTTCATTTAGATTGTATTATATTTGTACAAACAAAAAAAATGTCACAAAAAATCACTCCATACAAGGATTCTTCTCTAGGTAAAAAAGAACAAGTAGCTCAAATGTTTGACACCATATCAGGAAATTATGATAGTCTCAACCGTGTTATCTCTTTTGGAATAGACATCAAATGGCGCAAAAAAGTTTTGCAAATAGTTGCCCAGTCAAAGCCTAATAAAATTTTAGACATTGCAACAGGAACTGGAGATCTTGCTATACTAATGGCTCAAACTCAAGCTGAAAAAATCATTGGTCTAGACATATCTGCAGGAATGCTTGAGGTGGGCGAACGTAAAATTGCTGATAAGAATTTGACTAAAACTATAGATATGGTTTTAGGCGATTCAGAAAACATGCCCTTTGAGGACAATTATTTTGATGCCATAACTGTTGCTTTTGGAGTAAGAAACTTTGAAAATCTTGAGAAAGGTCTTTCGGAGATTTTGAGGGTACTAAAACCAAACGGCGTTTTTGTTATTCTAGAAACTTCGGTTCCCGTGAAAACTCCTTATAAACAAGGCTATAATTTTTACAGTAAAAATATACTACCACTAATAGGAAAATTATTCTCAAAAGACAACGTAGCATACGGCTATTTATCAGAATCGGCAGCAGCTTTCCCATATGGAGAAGCATTAAACAATATTTTAAGAAAAACTGGGTTTATAGATGTTGTAGCTTTACCACAAACTTTTGGGGTTGCTACCATTTATTCAGCATCTAAAAAATAATATGAAAAAATTAATTATTGCCCTATTTTTAACTGGAATTATTACTGGAAATGCACAGAATTCAAAAGGTATTTTCAGCAAAGACCCCATCATAAATCTTGAAAATTTTCAACAAAAAAAGGTGTATTTTGGATTTTTCTTGGGTTTTAATACTTTCGATTTTAAAATAGACTATAAGACAGAAACTCCTGATATTCTTGTGAAAAAGACCACAGGATTTAATGTTGGTATTGTAGGTGATTATAAACTACATGAATATATCAATCTGCGTTTTGAACCAGGATTGTATTATTCTAAAAGGGATTTAAACTACCCTAATTTTTCTAATCCTAGTGACGCATTAAGAGAAGTAAACAGCACATACATCCACTTCCCTCTTTTATTAAAATTCTCATCTTTAAGAACAGGGAACATTAGACCTTATGCACTCGGCGGGTTATCTGCTACGCTTAACTTATCCAGTAATTCCAAATTAATGGACGATAACTTACAGCAACGGTTTAGGGTAAAAAGCTGGACTACAAATTACGAATTGGGCTTTGGGATTGATGTATTTTCAGAATACTTTATCTTCTCCCCTTCCATTCGAGGTGTTTTTGGAATTAATGATGAGTTAATTAGAGACAATGACCCAAATAGCCCGTGGACTAGTAATATTGAATCCTTGAAGTCTCGAGCAATTTTAATCAATTTTACATTTCATTAAAAAAACTTCAAGCCCAAAAGTCTCTTATTAGCCTCTACAAAATTCACTCAAAACAATTGCTGTAGCCGTTGCTACATTAAGACTTTCTGCTTTTTGTACAGCTCCAAATTTTGGTATTGTGAGTCTACTTGTAATTTTAGATTCTATTTCTTGTGATATTCCATTGGCCTCATTACCCATTACAATAATACCTTGCGAGGGAAGTGAACTTTGATAAATATTTTCGCCATTCATAAACGTACCATAAACTGGTAATTGCGTTTGAGATAAAAACAAATTCAAGTCAACATAATTCACATTTACTCTTGAAATAGATCCCATTGTGGCTTGCACGACCTTTGGGTTATAAAGATCAACTGTTTCTTTTGAACAAAGTACTTGTTGGATTCCAAACCAATCACACAATCTTAAAATAGTCCCTAGATTACCTGGATCTCTAATTGCATCAAGTGCAAGAATCAAACCCGAGGTTTTAATTTCTTTTTCTATGGGCATTTTAAATACTGCTAAACAAGAATTAGGAGTAGCTAGCGCTGAAATTTTCTTCAAGTCTTGATCTTGTACCATCGTTCTTATGGCAGGAGAAACATTTTCAAAATCATTTAAGGTAGTATACAAATGAACTAATTCAAAATTTGAATCTATTAGCTCTTGAACACCCTTTACCCCTTCGGCAAAAAATAATTGATGGGCTATTCTATATTTTTTTTGCTGTAAACTCGTTATAAGTTTTATTTGGTTTTTACTAACCATAAAAAAATGTACTTTTGAATTAAATATATTAAGACCTCTTGAAAAAAATTTCTACAAAAATAACTGCATTTATTCTAATTGCAATACTTATTTGTGCCTGTAACGCCGTAAAAAGAGTTCCTGAGGGCAAATTATTGCTTACAAAGAATGAAATAACGGTGAATGATAAAAATGTTTCTGATGAAACTATTTTCAATCAATTGTATCAAAAACCAAATAGCACCTTACTTGGATACCGATTAAGACTTAATTTATACTCTATTGCAAATTTAAATCCTGATTCAACTTATCAAGCTAAATTTACTAATAATCCCAACAAGTACAATCGTAAATCAAAATGGCTTTCTGCAAAACAGGTTGACCGATTAGGCAAATCTTTCTGGTACCATGGCATTCATGATTTTTTAAAAACTACCGGAGAAGCTCCCGTTATTTTAGACAAAGAAAAAGCAGATAAATCGTTATTCAGATTAAAATATTATTTTTTTAATAACGGTTTCTTCAATGTAAACGCATCATATGTTATTGACACACTTGAAAGAAAAAAAGGGAAAATTAAATACAATATTATATCTGGTTCAGAATATACTCTGGATACTATAAAAACAACAATATTAACACCTACCCTAGATTCTTTATATACTTCTATAAAAAGCGCAAGCTTCATTAAAGCTGGCAATACGTATAAGACAGTGGATTTTGAAAATGAAAAAAACAGAATCACAACTCATTTTAGAAACAATGGCGCTTATTATTTCCAGCCAAATTATATCACATTTGATGTAGATACCATAAAAAAAATTAACAAGGCAAACATCAATTTATTAGTTGCGAATTATTCATACCAAATGAATGACAGCACTAAAACGGAACCGTTTAAGCTATATAAAATTAGTGATGTAAAAATATATTCGGATTACAGCCCTAATTTGAATTCGTTTCAAATCAAAGACAGCGTGACGTATAATGGCTTTACAATTTACAGTCAAAACAAACTTAAATACAAACCAAAAGCCATAACTAATGCACTTTTTATAACAAAAGGAGGATTGTATGCCGATAACAAAACCGTACTGACAACACGCTATTTGAACAATCTTAAAATTTTTAATTATCCCTCTATACAGTACGAGGTAGATAAGAGAGATACTACTGCACAATCTCTTATTGCTAAAGTATTCTTGACACCACGAAAAAAATATAGTTTTGGCACCACTCTTGATGTGACACATTCTAACATTCAAGATTTTGGTGTTGGAGTTAGCATCTCTGAAACTGTGCGCAACGTATTTAATGGTGCCGAAACATTAGAACTGGCAGTGCGCGGCAACATTGGCTCCTCTCGAGATTTAGCTAATCCGAATAATAATTTTTTCAATGTATCTGAATATGGTTTAGATCTAAAACTAAATATCCCAAGGATTTTTATGCCTTTCAGAACCGAAAAAATCATCCCAAAAAGCATGATTCCTTCAACATTGATTACGGTAGGTTTTGCTAAGCAACAAAACATTGGACTTGATAAAGAAAACTTTACGAGTACACTATCTTACAATTGGACTCCACAAAAAAACAATACAGCACGATTTGATTTGCTCAACACACAATTTGTACGAAATTTAAATTCTCAAAATTATTTCAATGTTTACAAATCATCCTATAATGCTTTAAATAACATTAGTAAAGAATACAACACCAATAGTACTTATTACGATAACCCAACATCAAAAAATCTTCTTATTGAAAGAGGTACTTCGGGATTTACAAATGATGTATTGAGTAATAGTGGCACATTTTTAAAACCTATAGAACCTGCTGATTTTCAATCTGTAAAAAGCATTGAAGAAAGAAGACAAAGATTAACCGAAAATGACTTTATTCTAGCTACAAATTTCACTTTTTCAAAAACCACTAAGAAAGATATAACTGATAATACCTTTTATTTATTTAAAACCAAAATTGAATCTGCTGGTACGTTATTGTCTGCTTTTGCATCTTCAACAAAACAAAAAAGAAATTCTAATGGCAACTATGAAATCTTTAATCTAGAGTATTCAGAATACATTAAAACTGAGTTTGATTACATCAAACATTGGGAACTTACAAAAGATAAAGTAATTGCATTTCGATCTTTTTTTGGTATTGCTATTCCCTTTGGCAACTCTGACAATATCCCATTTTCAAGAAGTTATTTTTCGGGAGGATCAAATGATAATAGAGCTTGGCAACCCTATGCACTGGGACCAGGAAGCAGTGGAGCGGTAAATGATTTTAATGAAGCCAATATGAAAATTGCCATAAGCGGTGAATTTCGATTTAAAGTTCTTGGCGATTTAAAAGGTGCTTTATTTGCAGATGCCGGAAACATCTGGAACGTACTAGATAATGTTGAAGATGAAAAATCTACGTTTACCAGTTACCGAGATTTTAAGGACATCGCAATAGGCTCTGGCTTTGGACTTAGATATGACTTGAGTTTTTTTGTTATCCGTTTTGATTTGGGTTTTAAAACCTATAACCCAGCCAATGAAACAAATAAAAGATGGTTTAGAGAGTACAACTTTACGAACTCCGTTTTAAATTTTGGTATAAATTATCCGTTCTAATACTATTTAATTCCTATTTTTGCAGAACTAAAAACTAAAAAAATTACTTAATATTAACACTATGGCACACAACATAAAACCAGGAGTAGCAACAGGAGATCAAGTTCAAGAAATCTTTAACTATGCTAAAGAAAAAGGATT
The DNA here is from genome assembly GCF_014156605.1 of Flavobacterium sp. SOK18b. NCBI lineage: Bacteria > Pseudomonadati > Bacteroidota > Flavobacteriia > Flavobacteriales > Flavobacteriaceae > Flavobacterium > Flavobacterium sp. SOK18b. The sequence continues at coordinate 13,978 of NZ_QKNZ01000019.1, read as the reverse complement.
TGCATTGCCTGCAGTAAACGTAACTGGCTCAAATACAATAAATAGCGTTCTTGAAACAGCCGCTAAACTAAATGCTCCCGTAATCATTCAGTTTTCTAATGGTGGAGCACAGTTTAATGCTGGTAAAGGATTATCTAATGCTGGAGAAAAGGCAGCCATTGCTGGTGGAATTGCTGGTGCTTTGCACATTCATACACTAGCGGAAGCCTATGGTGCAACGGTAATTTTACATACTGACCATTGTGCAAAAAAATTATTGCCTTGGATTGATGGATTATTAGACGCATCCGAAGCACATTTTGCAAAAACAGGAAAACCTCTGTACTCATCACACATGATTGATTTATCTGAGGAGCCAATTGAAGAAAACATCGAAATTTGCAAAGGCTATTTAGAGCGAATGAGCAAAATGGGGATGACTCTTGAAATTGAACTAGGTATTACAGGTGGTGAAGAAGACGGTGTAGACAACTCTGATGTAGATAGCTCAAAATTATACACTCAACCTGAAGAAGTTGCTTATGCTTATGAGGAACTTTCTAAAATAAGTCCTCGTTTTACAATTGCAGCCGCTTTTGGAAATGTACACGGAGTATACAAACCAGGAAATGTAAAATTAACTCCAAAAATCTTAAAGAATTCTCAAGATTTTGTTCAAAATAAATTCAACACAGGTCACAACCCCGTTGATTTTGTTTTCCACGGTGGATCAGGATCAACACTTGAAGAAATCAGAGAGGGAATTAGCTATGGTGTTATCAAAATGAATATTGATACTGATTTGCAATTTGCATTTACAGAAGGCATTCGTGATTATATGATTAAAAATATTGATTATCTAAAAACACAAATTGGTAATCCAGAAGGGGCTGACGCTCCAAATAAAAAACATTACGATCCAAGAAAATGGTTGCGTGAAAGCGAAATCACTTTCAATACAAGATTGGAGCAAGCATTTGCTGACTTGAACAACGTGAATACATTATAATAAAAAGTTTAAAGTTTCAGGTTTAAGGTTTCAAAACTTTAAACTTTAAACCTGAAACAACAAAAACAATAAATATGGCTTGGTTTAAAAGAAAAGAAAAAGGGATTACAACTGCTACTGAAGACAAAATGGACATTCCAAAAGGGCTTTGGTATAAATCTCCTACAGGAAAAATTATTGATGCAGATGAACTTGCTCGCAACTTATTTGTAAGTCCAGAAGATGGTTTTCACGTAAGAATAGGTAGCGCTGAATATTTTCAAATTTTGTTTGACAACAATGAATTTGTTGAATTAGACAAAAACATGACTTCAAAAGACCCTCTTCATTTTGTGGATACAAAAAAGTATGCCGATCGATTGAAAGATGTCATGGATAAAACCAAACTTAAAGATGCCGTACGCACAGGCGTTGGGAAATCTAAAGGTAAAGATTTAGTAATTTGCTGTATGGATTTTGCTTTTATTGGCGGATCTATGGGAGCTGTTGTAGGCGAAAAAATTGCTAGAGGAATAGATCACGCTATCAAAAACAAAATGCCGTTTTTGATGATTTCAAAATCAGGTGGAGCCAGAATGATGGAAGCCGCTTATTCTTTAATGCAATTAGCAAAAACATCCGTAAAATTGGCCCAACTTGCTGAAGCAAAACTACCCTACATCTCTTTATGTACCGATCCAACTACCGGAGGAACTACAGCTTCATACGCTATGCTAGGTGACATTAACATCGCTGAGCCAGGTGCATTGATAGGTTTTGCAGGTCCTAGAGTTGTAAGAGACACCACTGGAAAAGATTTACCAGAAGGTTTTCAAACTGCTGAATTTCTTCTTGAGCACGGATTCCTAGATTTTATTACTCCAAGAAAAGAATTGAAAGACAAGATCAACTTGTATATAGATTTGATTCAAAACAATCCTGTACGATAATTTGAAATCTAAAGCATCGGCTGAATATTATTCAATCGTTTTTGATTCATTAAAATAAAAAAAGCAGCTTCTCATAATTGGGAAGCTGCTTTTTTTTACCATAAATTATTAAAAATTAGAAATAATCTTTTACATACCAGTTCGAATAGCCTCAACAGGATCTAATTTAGAAGCCGAAATTGCTGGTAAAATTCCCGAAATTACCCCAACAACAATGGATAATCCAGAACCTATTAGAATATTCCAAAAACTTAAAACAAATTCAAAATCCAATACATTTGTCAGTAATATAGACAGCAACCACACAATTATCAAACCGATAGTTCCTCCTATTACGCATAGAATAATAGCTTCAAATAAAAATTGAAAAAGTATAAATCTGTTTTTGGCGCCTAATGATTTCTGAATACCAATTAAATTGGTACGCTCTTTTACAGAAACAAACATAATATTAGCCACCCCAAATCCACCTACTAAAAACGAGAAAAAGCTAATCAGTACTCCTCCACCGCGCATTGCACCAATGATTCCGTCTAACAAATCTGTAAAACCAGATAGCACATTGACAAAAAAGTTATCCATTTCATCTACTTTCATACCTCTAAAACTCCTAAGTTTTTGAGCAAGTTCAGCTTTAAAAGCGTCCATATCAACTCCTTTTTCTGGCTTTACAAGGATTACTGGAGTCATCCCATTATTGTTATCGCCATACATACGTCTTAAAAAATTAACCGGTATAAACACGGAGGTATCATTACTGTCCCCAAACATTCCAGCACCTTGTTTTTTGAGCATACCAATTACGGTGAATCTTTGTCCATACAATCGTAAATTTTTTCCAATTGGTTCGCTTTCACCGAAAAGACTCTGAGCAATATCATACCCTAAAACGATTACTGCCGCTCCAGAATTAGATTCAGATTCGTTGTAAAACCTTCCTTTATCAAACTCAAGACCTTGTATGTCAATAAACTCATGAGACACCGGGACAACATTAACATCACTTACAGATTCCGATTCAAATTTTAAGGATTCTCTTCCAACAAAAAACTGAAAAGCCATTTGATCTAAATCATTCATCGAACTTTTCAAATATTCGTATTCATCATATTTCACATCTGGAAATTGCTCTCTTTTCCATTGAGGTATTTCGGAAGGACCAAAAGAAAAACGCATTAGATAAATCGTATTTTTATCTAAACTACTTAAATCTTTTTTAATTTTTTTGTCTAGTGAATCTACCGCAGCTAGAATTGCAATGATTGAGAAAATTCCAATGGTAACCCCCAATAACGAAAGTAAGGTTCTCAATTTATTGTTGCGCAAGGCACTCATCGCAAATCCAAAACTTTCTCGTAACAATCTAAGGTAAACTAACATATAATGTGTATTGTGTTAAGTAAAAATCTATAAATAATATTCAAAAACCTAATAAAAATAAGAAACGTTACATGAATCCTTTCATTTTAATAGAAACTCCAAAAAAGAGATTTACAAATTAAAATTATCTCATTTTCAAATGGCTTAATTTTAACATTAAAAAACTATTTTTGCACCTCATAACTATAACTACATAATGAGCACAACAAAAACAATCCAATCAGCATTAATCTCTGTCTTTTCGAAAGAAGGATTAGAGCCAATCGTTAGACAACTAAACAGACAAAATGTTACAATTTATTCTACTGGTGGAACTGAAGATTTTATAAAAAATCTTGGAATCCCAGTAATTCCTGTAGAAGACGTGACCTCATACCCTTCTATTTTGGGCGGTAGAGTAAAAACATTACACCCAAAAGTTTTTGGCGGGATACTAAACCGTCAGGATAATGAGAGTGATGTGCAACAAATGAAAGAATTTGACATTCCACAAATAGACCTTGTTATTGTTGATTTATACCCATTTGAAAAAACAGTTGCTTCAGGAGCCAGTGAAGCGGATATCATTGAAAAAATAGATATTGGTGGAATATCGTTAATTCGCGCTGCAGCCAAAAATTTTAAAGATACCGTTATCGTTTCGTCAATGGAGCAATACAGTTTATTTTTAGAAACAATTACAAAACAGAACGGAGCCACAACACTAGAAGATCGTAAATTATTTGCTACCAAAGCATTCCACGTATCTTCGCATTATGATGGTGCAATTTTTAATTATTTCAATACAGATGAAACCATTTACAAAGAAAGTATTGCAGATGGTCAAGTTTTAAGATACGGAGAAAACCCACATCAAAAGGGATTTTTCTTTGGTGATTTTGATGCGATGTTTAAAAAAGTTCATGGAAAAGAACTTTCTTATAACAATTTACTAGATGTTGATGCAGCCGTTAATTTGATACATGAATTCAAAAATGATGGCCCAACTTTTGCCATTTTAAAACACAACAATGCTTGTGGACTTGCAACGAGAACAACAATACATGACGCCTATGTTTCAGCTTTAGCATGTGATCCAACATCAGCTTTTGGTGGTGTATTAATTTCGAATACAAAAATAGATGTAGCAACCGCTCAAGAAATCAACTCTTTATTTTGCGAGGTGGTAATAGCTCCTGAATATGATAATGAAGCGCTTAGCATTCTACAGGAAAAGAAAAACCGAATTATTTTAATCCAAAACGAAATGGATTTGCCTCAAAAACAAGTTCGTACATGTTTAAACGGGTTATTAATTCAAGAAAGAAACAACATCACAGATACTAAAGAGGATCTAAAAACCGTTACCAATACAGCGCCTACTGAGCAAGAAATTAAAGATTTAATTTTTGCTTCTAAAATTTGTAAAAACACGAAATCAAACACAATTGTATTTGCAAAAAACGGTACACTTATTGCTTCGGGTACTGGACAAACCTCTCGAGTTGATGCTTTGATGCAAGCTGTTGAAAAAGCTAAAAATTTCGGATTCGATTTACAAGGTGCATCCATGGCGAGTGATGCTTTTTTTCCGTTTCCAGATTGTGTAGCATTAGCAAAAGAGGCAGGTATTTCAGCCGTAATTCAGCCTGGAGGATCTATTAAAGATGAATTAAGCATTAATTATTGCAATGAAAATAATCTTGCAATGGTATTTACAGGAACGCGTCATTTTAAACATTAATTTGTTTAACTTTGTCTGGCATTTTTATATAACTTTTAACCCTTAAAAAACTTATGGGATTTTTTGATTTCATGACCGAGGATATTGCGATAGACCTTGGTACCGCAAACACTTTAATCATACATAATGATAAAGTAGTAATTGACAGCCCTTCGATAGTAGCACGCGATAGAATTTCTGGAAAAATCATTGCTGTTGGTAAAGAGGCCAATATGATGCAAGGTAAAACGCATGAAAACATTAAGACAATAAGACCCTTGAAAGATGGTGTAATTGCTGATTTTGATGCTTCAGAGAAAATGATCAGTATGTTTATAAAAAGCATACCTGCATTAAAAAAACGAATGTTTACTCCAGCACTTCGCATGGTAGTATGTATTCCGTCTGGAATTACTGAGGTGGAAATGCGTGCTGTAAAAGAATCTTGTGAGCGTGTAAATGGTAAAGAAGTATACTTGATTCACGAACCAATGGCAGCCGCAATAGGTATTGGTATTGATATTATGCAACCAAAAGGAAACATGATTGTTGACATAGGTGGTGGTACTACTGAAATTGCCGTTATCGCTCTTGGCGGAATAGTATGTGACAAATCCGTAAAAATTGCTGGTGATGTCTTTACAAATGATATTGTATACTACATGCGTACACAACACAATTTATTTGTGGGAGAAAGTACAGCCGAAAAAATAAAAATCCAAATTGGAGCCGCAATCGAAGATCTTGAAACACCTCCAGAGGATATGTCTGTTCAAGGAAGAGATTTATTAACTGGTAAACCAAAACAAGTAGAAGTGTCTTATAGAGAAATTGCAAAAGCATTAGACAAATCTATTCAAAGAATTGAGGATGCCGTAATGGAAACCTTATCTCAAACACCTCCAGAATTAGCTGCTGATATCTACAATACAGGTATTTATCTTGCAGGTGGTGGATCAATGCTACGAGGTCTTGACAAGAGAATTTCTCAAAAAACAGACTTACCGGTTTATATAGCAGAAGATCCTTTGAGAGCTGTTGTAAGAGGTACTGGTATGGCCTTGAAAAACATAGTTAAATTTAAAAGTATACTTATTAAATAATTAAAACATTTAAAACTAAATCCTAAATAGGCTTACCAATTGAATTAATAATTAGGATTTAGTTTTTGTTTCAATTTACTTTAAAATAATTCATTTAAGAAAATGCAGCAAATTTTTAATTTTATTTTTAAAAACAGCAACCGATTGCTGTTTTTGCTGCTTTTGGGTATATCACTTTCCTTGACTATTCAATCACACTCGTTTCATAGAAGTAAAATAATAAGTTCTGCTAATTTTTTGAGTGGTGGCGTTTATGAAAAAATAAACAATGTCAATGAATATTTGAATTTAAAAGCTCAAAATGACGCATTGGCACAAGAAAATGCAACCCTTAAAAGCTTACTCTTTAATAAAAAAGATACCGCTAGCGTAAAATTAATGGACAGTTTGAAAGGTGTAAAACCTAGTGACATTTTAGTTTCTAAAGTTATTCACAACTCTTATAATGTATATGAAAACTACCTCACTATAAACTCTGGGGAGCTGGATGGAGTAAAACCTGACATGGGCGTGATCAACAGTTTAGGAATTGTAGGAATTGTAGAAAACACCTCAAAAAATTATGCGACCGTAATTTCTATCTTGAATAAACGATCGCAAATTAATGCTAAGATTAAGAAGTCAAACCACTTTGGGTCGTTAAATTGGAACGGAAAAAGTACTGGATTTGTTCAACTGACTGATCTACCAAGACTAGCAATGATAAAAATAGGCGATACGATAGTAACTGGTGGTCAATCTGTTATTTTTCCTGAGAATATAAATATTGGTACTATTTCAAAAATTTACAGAGACACACAAACTAACTTTTATACACTTGACGTAAAGTTATTTAATGACATGACTAATCTAGGTCATGTATATATTATTAAAAGTAAGGACAAGGAAGAGATTACTAATTTAGAAAAAAGAGAAAAAGATGAATAGCACCTTGTTTGTCAACACATTTCGATTTATTCTCTTATTAGCACTTCAGATAATTGTGTTCAACAATATGAATTTACTGGGCTATGTTAGTCCATTTCCTTATGTATTGTTTATCATTTTGTATCCTGTAAATGGAAACAAATCTGCCTTGCTGGCATCTAGTTTTTTATTGGGCATCATCATGGATCTTTTTAGTAATTCTGGAGGAACACATGCAACAGCTTGCATATTACTAGCTTACGTAAGACCTACTCTTTTTAAATTTGCATTTGGATTAAGTTATGAATACCAAACCATAAAATTAAATGAGGTACTTACCCCACAACGTTTTACATTTATCTTACTATCGGTTGTCATTCATCATTTTACATTGTTTTTATTAGAAGCCTTTCAGTTGAGTTTTATCTTAGACACATTACTTACTGTGTTATTGAGTACCATCTTTACAATAATTATTTGCATCATAATTATTTATCTAATCAAGCCTAATAAAAGATGAGAAAAGCACTTTTGCCCGGCCTAATAACCATTGCTACGCTATTATTGGTTGTAAGGATTTTTTATTTACAAGTAGTTGATGAAACCTTAAAATTAGAATCAGAAAACAACGCCATTAAAAAGAAATACGAGTATCCTGAACGAGGTTATATCTATGATCGTAACGGAAAACTACTTGTAGCTAACCAAGCCTCTTATGACATTATGGTTATTCCCAGAGAGGTAAAGAAAACTGATACACTAGAGTTTTGCCAATTACTGAACATTACAAAAGAAGATTTCATAAAAAAAATTGAAAAAGCAACTGTTTACAGCCCGAGGTTGCCTTCTGTTTTTTTATCGCAATTAAATAAAAATGAGTTTGCTGCTTTTCAAGAAAAGATACGAAAATACGAGGGTTTTTACTTTCAAAAACGTTCTCTTCGAGATTATGAAGTGAATTTTGGCGCCAATATTTTTGGCTTTATCACACAAGTAAATGAAAAACTAATTGAAAAAAATCCGTATTACAACAGCGGAGATTTAATTGGAAAACAAGGCGTAGAACAAAGTTATGAAGATTTATTACGTGGTATTAAAGGTGTAAAATATCTTCAAAAAGACAAGCACAACCGTGAAATAGGATCCTACAAAGCAGGTAAGTATGATACTATAGCCGTTCAAGGACAAGATATTAACCTTACTATTGATGCCGAAATCCAAAAATACGGAGAAGAGTTAATGATTAATAAAAGAGGTGGAATTGTTGCCATTGAACCTAAATCTGGTGAAATCTTGGCACTTGTAACAGCTCCATCTTACGATCCCGGAATTCTAGTAGGTAGACAACGCTCAAAAAATTACACAAAATTATACCGAGACTCTATTGCTAAACCATTATACGATCGTGGTTTACTAGCTGAATACCCCCCTGGTTCGCCATTCAAGATTTTAACAGGGCTTGTTGCTTTACAGGAAGGCGTAATTGACTACAATACGACCGTATTTTGTAATCGAGGTTTTAGCTATGCTAGAGGTAGGTTTATGGGATGTCACTGTCATGGAGGCGCGCTTCAATTACATAGAGGAATTTTTGAGTCTTGCAACTCTTATTTTGCAACTGCTTATATGAAAACTATCAATAAGTATGCTAAACCTGCCTATGCAGTTGACGTTTGGAGCAATCACCTTAAAAGTTTTGGTTTAGGCCAATTTATGGGATATGATTTACCTATTGGCAAAAGAGGATTGGTACCAACCTCAAAAACATACAAACGCATGTACCCAAATGGTGGCTGGAGAAGTACTGCAATTGTATCCAACGCTATTGGACAAGGAGAAGTATTGATGACCCCTATTCAACTAGCAAATATGATGGCAACAGTAGCTAATGAAGGATATTATTACACGCCTCACATCATAAAAAAAATAGAAGGTGTCCCAATTGAAAGTAAGTTCACTACTAAACATACCACAACAATTGATAAAAAGTTTTTCAAACCTATCATAAGCGGTTTATTTGATGTTTATAATCTAGGTACTGCACAAAGCCTTCGAGTAGAGGGAATTGAAATTTGCGGAAAAACTGGTACAGCAGAAAACTCAACCAGAATTGGTGGAATAAAAGTAAAAATGGAAGACCATTCCATATTTGTAGCATTTGCTCCAATGAACAACCCAAAAATTGCCATAGCAGTAATGGTAGAAAATGGAGGTTATGGAGTTACAATTGCAGGTCCGATTGCGACTTTGATGATTGAAAAATACCTAAGAAAAAAAATCACTCGTGTAGATCTTGAAAAAAGAATTCTAGCAACCAGTTTACAAGGTCGTTACGCCAAATTAGGTGGACTTTCGGAAACCGTTAAACTGCAATTAAAAATAGCAGATTCGTTACAAAAATTAAAGACAGGAACACCTAAAAAAGTTCCGTTGACTACTGATACCATTAAAGAAAAAAAACTAGCTTCTCAATCTAATGAAAAACCAAAGTATAACAAATAATATTGACTGGATCAGCATCATTATTTATACGGTGCTAGTACTATTAGGTTGGTTGAATATTTATTCCTCCTCATTATCGTCTATGCAAGACACTTATGAGAAGCAATTGATATTCATTTTATTTACTATCCCATTAATCTTTATTGTTGTATCTGTTGATGGTAAGTTTTATGAAAAATATGCTAGTATCATTTTTATTGTAGCACTTTTATCATTAGCTGGTCTATTTTTATTTGGGAAAACCATAGCTGGCCAAAGGTGTTGGTATGCAATAGGAAGTTTTACAATTCAACCCTCAGAGTTTGCAAAAGCAGCTACCTCACTAGCCTTAGCAAAGTTTTTAAGTGATTCTCAAATAAATTTAAAAGATCCAAATAGACAAATTCAAGCACTAGCTATAATACTTTTACCTGTACTTCTTATACTTCCGCAACCAGATCCTGGTAGCGCTTTAATATATAGTATTTTTATTATTGTACTGTATAGAGAAGGTTTGCCATCCTGGTATGTTTGGACGGGTTTCATAACCATTTTATTATTTGTACTTACGTTAGTAATTCAACCTATTTACGTTGTTTTGGCAGCTTTACTTGTCATTGTTTTAGTTCATTATAGATCAAGATTAGCAGATAGAAATATACTATTAAGCAGTATTCTGTTTGTACTGATGTCCGGTTTTGTATTTTCTGTTGATTATATTTTCAATAATGTCTTTAAACAGCATCACAGAGACCGTTTTAATATTCTACTAGGGAAAGCAGTAGATTTAAAAGGATCAGGTTACAATACCAATCAATCAGAAATAGCCATAGGTTCTGGTGGTTGGCTGGGAAAAGGATTTCTAGAAGGCACACAAACAAAAGGTGGCTTTGTACCAGAACAACATACCGATTATATTTTCACAACAGTTGGTGAAGAATGGGGTTTTGCAGGATCACTAGTAGTAATAGCCCTATTTGCAGGATTATTTCTTAGAATTATATATTTGGCCGAAAGGCAAAAAACGAAGTTTAGTAGGGTTTATGGATATTGCGTAGCGGGTATTTTATTTACCCATTTCTTTGTAAATATTGCTATGGTATCTGGAATATTCCCAACAATTGGTGTGCCATTACCTTTTTTCTCCTACGGAGGATCAGGCCTATGGGGCTTTACAATACTACTGTTTATTTTCATCAAAATGGATGCTAATAAAGTGAATGAATGGTAATTGTTGCTTAAGTTTAAAACTATTAGCTTAATCCTTATCGAATGTGTAGTAGTAGATTTAGTTAAAACTCCAATCTTTATAATCCTTGTTAGCTTCTAATTGAATTTCTAAACGATCCTCTAATTGAGGGAAGAAGTTAATTCCCGTGAGTTTTTCTATTGCATCTACAGAGACTACAAATTTATATAAAGGTTCATCACTTGGTTGATTAGGCATTAAAAAACCAATCATTTTCACTCTATTTCCAGAGCGATTCATTAATATTTTATAAAAATATTGAGGCACAGCGACCTTTTCTTTTCCAATAGTTTTTAAGGAATTGTTCAAAACACCTCCTGTCACTACATACACACCATTATCTTTCACTGCCCAATACCTAACTTTTTGCTCTAATCTATTCCAAATACCGTTATTGAATTTCTTATCCTGAGGAGCTATATTTGAGGTCAAAAAAGTATCATTGTACGCTGACATTGAGAATTCCATGTCTCCTGCTGGGCACAAATGCCCTTTATCATAATTAGAATTCTTGTAATTCCTCCAATCAGCAGAACCTGTTATAACCTTAGCATCCTCAATAAAATATGGGCGTTTAAAGTTATTGTTCTTTATGTAATCTTTCTTTAATTCATAAGCCACCCACTCAGCTTGTTCATAATTTTCATTATAAGAAAGAGAATAATAATTGTGTTTCACAATTGTATTTGTTGTCGATATTGGCAACAAATCATTTGTAGTAAAACGCGATTCTGTTTGATTTACATCCTCAAATTTACTTCCGTTTACGTATTCACTCTTTTCATTTGCGATTGGCACAAAACCTATTTGAGTATTTGATATATCCTTTTTACAAGAAAAAAGTATTACAATCATTACAGTACACCCTATTACTATTTTGCTTCTATTAAAACTCATATAACTTAGATAACGTTAAAAAAATTATTGAAATAAAGATAGGGAAATATTAAAAAGAGAACATAAAAAAAAACGCTCAAAATTACTTTTGAGCGTTTTAGTATGGTTGTCATCAAATTATGACTTTACAAGCTTATCTTTTTTTACCTTAACTGGTAACACTTTGTTAGTAAAAGCTTTAGACTGTAAATCATCTAATACATTTAAAGCTTCTTCTACATAGATATCTTTCGACAATGCTTCATGCCATCTCGCTCTTTTTTCTTTCAAAGAACTATCTTGATTCATAGCTTCTATTTCATGTGGTAAAGAAGTGAATCTTAAATCATTCTTATAATCAACAATTGATTTATACTTTTTTGCTTTTTCCTCAATTTGAGCTTGAGCAATTTTAAATTTAGTAATATTTAAACTATAAATATTTTCCTCACTACGGCCATCGATCCATTTTGCATTATCTTCGATCAATTGAAATTGTGGGCTTTGAGTAATTCTATTTTTACTATTCATTATTACTTGGCCAAAATTAGAATTATCACTCCATAATTGATAACTAGTTTGGTCAATTTTATCCCAAGGCATAGCGTTGTCAATATCCCTTTCACCCATTTTTAAATAAGAATAGCGATCCGGCATTACAATATCACTATGTACACCCTCTAGTTGCGTAGATCCTCCATTAATTCTATAAAATTTTTGAGTAGTAGTTTTAATAGCTCCTAAATCTCCAACTGCGCTATTACGAACAAGCGTATTCAAATCATATACATTTTGAACAGTACCTTTACCATACGTTTGTTTACTTCCTATTACAATTCCTCGTTTGTAATCTTGAATTGCAGCAGCAAGAATCTCAGAAGCAGAAGCAGAAAAGCTATTCACCATAATTACAAGAGGACCGTCCCATTCAATTTTAGGATCCTTATCATACAAAACCTCTTTTTTACGTCCAGCTGATTTAATTTGAACAATTGGACCTTGCTCAATAAATAATCCTGCAATATCAACAACCGTAGATAGCGATCCACCTCCATCATCTCTAACATCTAATACGATTCCGCTAACACCTGCATTTTTCAAACGGTCTACTTCAAGAGCTATATCTTTACCAGCATCTCTACCATCTGGATTTTCAAAATCGATATAAAATTTCGGTAAATAAATAACACCATATTTTAATCCATTTTTCTCAACTACACTTGACTTCGCGTATGTTTCTTCAATTTCAACAATATCACGAATGATAGAAACAATTTTAATAGTTCCGTCCACTTTTTTAATCGTAAGACGCACTTCAGAACCTTTTGGTCCTTTAATTTTTTTAACCACATCATCAAGACGCATTCCTACAACATCAACTGCCTCGCCATCACCTTGAGCAACTTTCATAATTAGATCACCTGATTCTAATTGTTTTCCTCTCCAAGCAGGCCCACCAGATATAAGTTCAGATATTTCAGTAAGATCATTTTTCTTTTGTAATCTTGCTCCAATACCTTCTAACTTTCCACTAATGCTTACGTCAAAACGTTCTTTTTCTTCGGCAGCAAAATAATTAGTATGAGGATCAAAACGAGCTGTGATTGCATTTATGTAAACTGAAAACCAATCATTACGATCTAAATCTTTTATAAAACTGAAGTACTCATCAAGAGATTTTAAAGAACTTTCTCTCGTTTCTTTTTCTAATGCTTCAAAAGATTTCACTACATACTTAGCGTCATTTTTCTTCTTATCATCTTCTAATCTTTGCTTGTCAACTAATGAAGAAAGGGTTGATAACTTGATTTGTTTTCTCCATTTATCATTTAACTCAGTAAGATTTTTAGAATATGGTGCCTTTTCATAATCAACATTGAAACTCTCGTCAGTTTCATAATTGAACGGTTTACTAAGCACTGATTTGTAAATTTTAGTACTCTCGTTCATCCTTTTGATCAAACGATCGTAGGTAAGATTAAAAAAACTTAAATCTTTGTTCAATAATTGATCATCTAACTGCAGTTCAAATTTTGAAAACTCATCAATATCTGATTGCAAGAAAAAACGTTTTGAAGGATCTAATGCTACAATGTAATCCTTGTAAATGCCCTTGGAAAAATTATCATCAATTGTAGCAGGGCTATAATGTCCTTTCTCAATAACAAATGTCAATAATTCTAACAGTAATTTATCTTTTTCAGGATCATTACTTTTTGAGCTTTTGATATTAAATGCAAATAAAGCCATCGAAATACATGCGACAACAATTAATATTTTATAATTTCTTTTCATAAAGTGAAGAATAGTATTCATGAATTTTTTTATTCTAAGATACGGTAAAAACCATGCCATATAAAGACA
>NZ_QKNZ01000018.1:0-35564 GCF_014156605.1 Flavobacterium sp. SOK18b | reverse complement strand
TTTAAATCTATTTTTAAATCGTTTTTTCTATTCATCTCGTTGCCAAAGCTTTTTGGTCTTCATAGAAAAATATCCTTCACATTAAAGTCAATCAATAAGCCTATTGAGGTATTGAATACACTCATATAGGGTAGTAATTGCATTTTATTTATTAGAAAGGTTCATATTGAAATACTAATTTTCTATACATGCAAAATTTAATATAGGTATTAATTTTGTGTATTTACTTATGGAGAAAATAGAAATAAGTACTGGTTGTAATTTTTTAGATAAAAAATTATCATAAAATAATGCCGCAAAATAGAAGTTTTGCGGCATTAAAAGAATGGGTTATTTTTGATGTTTAGTGAGTATCGTGTTGATCTGTTTACAATCGGATGCGGAGTGTACTTCTAGCAAATCTCTTGTTTTTCCGTTTTTCAACGTTAGAAAATATTTTTTTCTACCAAACGAAACACGTTCCTCAATTCCTATTATTTGATTTAAAGGAATATTTTCTGTAGCCGTTTTTTTGAAATAATAGAGATACAATCCTATGGCGGATACCATACCTAAAACCAACCAAATCAATTTCATAAATCCAAAAGCAACTTGAGCATTGGATAAATTTAAGATTGCATTGACAAAAGTCACGATCAGTAACAATCGTACTATAAGAAAATGGCTCTTCAAACCGTCTTTAATTTCGAGTGAAGCAGTTGCTTCATTATATTTGAATTTCATGTAAAAATCAACTTCTATTTAAAAACGTTATTCTCTTTTTTAATATCAGCCATTAAACTACTCGGGTCGATGGTAATGCTTTTAATTCCAGATTTTGATTTTGGAATGTTGAGTTCATACGTAGGATACGCCCAAGCCCAATCAGAAAGTACAGTTCTTTTAATTGCTGGATATGGATTTTCTTTTTCAAAACTCATCATGCGCAAAGGCACATAAAAACTTTCTACTGTTCCATCTGTATATTCTACTAACAAATCAATTGGCATTGGCATTCTACCAATTCGTTCTAAAACTACTTTGGTTTGTCCTGCATTTTCGGTTACTTCTTTAATTCCGTAATCAATCGTGTTGGTTGTTTGTGTCCAATCTGTTAAATACCAATCTAAGTTAGCACCTGAAACTCTCTCAGCAGTTCTTTTAATATCATTCGGCGTTGGATGCTTGAATTTAAAATCGCTATAATACTTTTTCAAAGTCTTCATCAAATTGTCTTTCCCAATCAAATAAACTAATTGTGTCAAGAAAAGTTCTCCTTTACTGTACGAACTAATACTGTACACTCTGTTCTCATCAAAACGATCGGCGTGTGTTCCTTGAGGTAACTCTTTACCAGAATTTACCATTGAAAAATATCCTGTGTAGCCACCCGCAAACGGGTTTTGTGCTTTTTTCTCTGCAAGTTCATTCATTCCTAAATCTTCCAGAAAAGATGTAAAACCTTCATCCATCCAGCCGTGTTTGGTTTCATTTGAGGCCAATACGTGTTGGAACCAAGAGTGCGCCATTTCGTGAGCTGTTACGCCCAACAATCCTTCAAATTTACCTTGACCCAAAATCAAAGTACACATGGCATACTCCATTCCGCCATCGCCACCTTGAATTACTGAATATTGTTTGTACGGATACTCACCCACAGTTTTGTTGTAAAACTCCATCAATTTTACAGTCAATGGCTGTAAGTTTTTCCAGTTTTCAATGTACTGCGGATTGTTTTTGTACAAAAAGTGAATGTCAACACCATTTGGACCTTTGGCAATATCATGAATATAGTTTTTATCAGCTGCCCAAGTAAAGTCGTGAACCATTGGTGCTTTAAAATGCCATGTTAGTGTTTTAGCTTTTTTAGGAATGGTAACCACTGCGCCTTGATCTTGGTAACCATGACCAATTTCATTTGGATTTTGCAGGTAACCCGTTCCACCTAAAACATAGTTTTTATCAATAGTAATTTTTACATCAAAATCGCCCCAAACACCATGAAATTCTCTAGCAATGTATGGATCTGCATGCCAACCTTCAAAATCAAATTCTGCAAGTTTTGGATACCATTGCGCCATTGAAAGTTCAACACCCTCAGCATTATTGCGTCCAGAACGACGAATTTGTACCGGAACTTGACCGTCAAAATCTAGTGTAAAAGTTGTTTTTGAGTTGGGTAACATTGGCTTAGCCAAAGTAATTTCAAGTATAGTTCCTACTTCTTTAGCAGATGCAGTAACACCATCTTGTTTGAAATTCGTTACGTGTAAAAATCCAATTTCGTTAGGCTTTAAGTTTTTGATACGGCTTTCTTTAATTTCTTTGTCGCCCACTTTAATTTTAGAAACCATTCTTCCGTCAGGATCTTTAATGTTTTGAATGCGTACATCCATTTCGCTGCCAGGCTGAAAAGCATTATTAAACAAGTGGTAGTATACTTTTCTAAGTGTATCTTGAGAGTTATTGGTATACACTAATTCTTGTGTGCCTTTGTATGTATACGTTGATACATCCATAGAAACAGCCATTTTATAGTCAACATGTTGTTGCCAATAATTTGAATTTTGTGCCCATAAATTACCAAAGCTAGACACTAAGATGGTGCATAAAAGTAGTTTTTTCATATGTAGTTAAAATAAAAATGGAAGGACAATTTGTCCTTCCATAAAATTAAGTTTTTTTTTAATTTATTTTGACATTTTCTCTGCCATTAATAAAGCGTTGTATGCATTTACAATTTTACCAGATTTAGATAATGTTGAAAACGAACGTTTGTCAGTTGCTTTTCCTCCAACAATAACTTCGGTCGTAATAGCTACACCAGATTCCATCAAGATTTGCTTAACTTGTTTAGCCGATAATTTTGGATAATACGAACGAATCAAAGCAGCAACCCCAGCAGTGTTTGGCGCAGCCATTGAGGTACCTTGTAAGTATTGGTATTCGTTGTTTGGAGTAGTTGCATAAATTTTTACACCTGGTGCAAAAACATCTACATTCAGTTTCCCAATGTTTGAAAAACGAGCTACAACTTTGTCTCCGTATTCAAAATTTAATGCTCCAATAGTAATTACATTATCTGCAAACTCTTTTACTTTATCTTCAGAATCATTTGGGAAATTCTCAGCAAAATCGATATCTTTTGCGTCATTTCCTGCGGCGTGTACAAACAATACATCTTTCTTCTCTGCATATTTTAAAGCATCATAAACCCATTGTCTGTGTGGTGAAAAGCTTTTTCCAAAACTTCCGTTGATTACTTTAGCACCATTATCAACAGCATAACGAATCCCTAATGCAATGTCTTTATCGTACTCATCTCCGTCTGGAACGGCACGAACGGTTAAAATTTGAACGTTGTTAGCAACTCCATCTCCACCTAAATTATTGTTTCTAGACTGTGCTACAATTCCTGCTACGTGTGTTCCGTGCAAAATTTCGTTTTTGTCTGGACCCATTACATTATTGTTACCATATTTAGTATCGTTAATGTCGTTAGGATTATCGCCTACAACTTTACGGTAATCTGTTTTAAGATTATCACCATTAAGAAGTGCATCTTGAGCGTCTTTTTGTTTTTGAACCGCTACTTTAAGTTCGGCAACAGGCAAACCATACCCTAACATTTGTACCATTGTAGCCTTACTTTTAAGCAAGGCTTGATCTTGAGTGTCGATTGCCTTTACTTCATCAGCAGTATATACCGTTTTACCTAAATGTTTTGCAACAGCGGCATCACTTGATGCTAGTGATTCAATCATTTCTGTAGAGCGAGCCTTAATCATTGCTGCATCGGCAACTTTTTTATCATTTAAAGCCTTAGCTTCTAGGTATGTTTTTTCATCCACCAACGATTTATCCTTGATGATTCTCTCGTATTCTAGATTTTCCTTTGTAATGTCTCCCAAGAAATTCCAACCATGAATGTCGTCTATGTAACC
Organism: Flavobacterium sp. SOK18b; assembly: GCF_014156605.1. Taxonomy (NCBI): domain Bacteria; kingdom Pseudomonadati; phylum Bacteroidota; class Flavobacteriia; order Flavobacteriales; family Flavobacteriaceae; genus Flavobacterium; species Flavobacterium sp. SOK18b. The sequence goes on along the minus strand of NZ_QKNZ01000018.1, from coordinate 31,641 downwards.
ATTCTTGTCGTCATCTATGCCGTTACCTGCTATTTCTTTGGCATTAGTCCAAAGCACTGATTTTAAATCTTCGTGTTCAATATCTACACCTGAATCTACAATACCTACAATAACAGGCACGCCTTTTTTTCCTTTTAGCAATTCTGCGTAAGCTCTGTCAACGCTCATTCCAGGAATGGTATCTGTTACTATATCAAGGTGACTCCAACGTTTTAGATCATTTTCAGTAAGCGCCGCCTTCTTTTTAACATTTAAAGGTGCACTAATGGTAACTAAATTAGAAGTTGAAGCACTTGAAACTTGCTTTGCTGCTCCACAACCTACCAATGCTAAAAAAGCAAAAGCAGAAATGTAAATGGGTTTAATGGTATTCATTGGTTTGTTTTTATTTATTTTTGAAATATTGGTCTAAAATAATTGATTTTGTTACACAAATATAAGGATTAACACTATGTTAAGAAAATTTAAACAAAAATGTACTTTTTATTTGATAAGATTCAAAACAATAAAAAAAGCTACCCTTGTAAGGTAGCTTTGATCTTGTATTTATTTGGTTTATTAATTACCGCATAATGCTGTATAATCCTCAAACATCTTGATGTAAGTTTCTTTATTTTCAAAATTATAAAGTCCATTATTGATGTTTTCAATCATTTTAGGACAATCTGAAAAATATTCTCTTAATTCTTTTTTTCTACCAATTAAAACAGATGGACTGAAAAATTCATCTTGAATTCGTTTTTTCAAAACGTATGCATCTTGAGGGAAAAACTCATGAAATACAGATATTTTTTCTCCTTTTTTAATTTCTTCAAACAAAGAATATCTTTTTGTATTCACATCAGATGTAAGACCTACTCCTTTACCAGTTTGACCTCCAATATAAAAATGACCTTCATTGTCTTTGATATTCGCCACTTTTTTCAAGTTAGTGCGTTCTGGTTTTTTCTGTCCTTCAATGTAAATTCTTACTGTACTTTTATCTGAACCAATACCATCAACTAAGGAACGCAGTCCTGAAACTTGCGACTCCGTTCTAAAATCTACTAGTTCCGGATAATCACTAACAATTCTAACTTTACCTTTGAAAACCTTACCGTCTACATCTAAAACTTCTCCGTCAAATTCAGCATATCTAAAAGCGGTTGCAGCTTTTTTATATGAGGCTAAAATTGGCTCTGCTTGCATCGCCTCTAATGTGGTTGCTTTTTCAGTAGTTTTTTTGTACTCGTCAATATTAGCTGCCAGTCTTGTTAAAAACGGATGGTGCGAACGTATTCCTAAAAAGCTTTTTTCGTTTTCCTTTACTCCATCTAAATATTTTGTAGCTTCCTCAACTTGACCTAAAAGTAAATAGGTAGTAGCTAAATTATAATGTGCACTAAAACGAACTTTTTTCTGAATATCCTCGTCATTTTTATCTTCAAAAGCTAAAAACTCTTTCCAATACTTTTGAGCTTCACTAAATAAGCTTGGCCAATCCGCTCTATCTACATCAACTAAAGTAGGTAATACTTGAACTGATTGATTGAACTCATCTGGATTAAAGGTTGATTTTGATTTTTTTTTCTTTTCAATATCAAAATAACGTAATCCCGAAACTTCAGGTCCATACAAGTAAAAACCTTCAAACTCTTGTAACATCGAATAGAAATTTGTAGTTAAAATTCGAGTCACTAAAGCTTCATAACTATAGGTTGGATCAGTTACAAACATGTTAACTTTTGGCGTTGTATACCTCTTATAAATAACCTTGCCTGTTTTGTCCATGATTTCAAGGTTAGACTCCATTCCTATATAATACGCAGGAGATTTTTGATAATACGACTGCACATAATCTTCGTCATTGATAGACTCAAATCTTGAAACTGTATATTTAATTTTAAATTCTCCATCATTGGTTTTTTTCAAGCCTGAGATAAAGAAAATGTTATTAATTTTTTCACTTGAATATGGAATTTTTCTAAATGCAAAACTGTCTTCAATACCTGTTGATAAATCTAGTTTAATTTCATAGGTTTTGTAGTTCCCGTATTGTTTGTCAACTGGAGCCTCAGGACCTCTTAAATTCAAAGTATTTTTTCTTTCTTCATCTTGACCTGCTGGAGTTCCAGAGCCCTCCACTTTACTGATCATTTTACCTAGTGAAAACTGGCTGTAAGCATTACAACTTAGTATTGTAAAGGCACCTATTAATGCTAATTGTGTAATTTTTTTCATTCGTGATTAATTAAGAGTTGGGTTGTGTGTTGATCTGGTATTTGCAATTTTAAAATCTTCTATTAATTTATTGGCGCGGTTAATTAATTCTTTACCATCTGACTTGTCATAGTCATTGAAAATTAACTTCTCTGCCTCAACAATAGTCTTTTCTGGTTCGTCTGTTAGTAAATAAATCACGGCTAAATTATAATATGCGGAGTATCTCATTTTACGGGCTGGTTTACTATCATCAGCATATTTTGTTTTTAAAGTATCAAAATAATCTATTAAAGGTTGCATGCTGCTTTTTAAATCCTCAATTGGCTGATCCGCTTTCATATTTTTAAATAATTCTCTAACAGCCTGAATAGCTTCTATTTGAGTAGCACCCTCTTCATTTTTAGCGTCTAAAATCCACAAAATTTGGTTAGTACTAATTGGTTTAAAGCCATAAGAATAGTTTACACTTGTATTAAATCTGTTCATGGTACCGTCTACATAACCTCTCAAGGTATTGTCGTGAACACCATTTCTATTAAGATTAAAAGATTTCATTGCCGATGCAGCGTCCTGAAATTCAGCTGATTTAACTTCTATGTCGTCGTTAAAATTCCAATTAAATCCTCCATTATCAGAGACTGTGTCTTTTTTTACCACTGCGTTTTTCAAAAATCTGTTCGTAGATGCAGCTGCTTGCTTCGCCTTTTCTTCTTCAATTTGTTTTGCTGTTAAAGGAATTGGTGTGCGGGGTCCTGCTATTTTTGCATATCCTCTTCCTGAGTATTTTGCTAATACGTAATGATACTCTCTACGGCTTGTTACTCTGCCTTCTTTATCCTTATTCTCTTCAACGCGCACCTGAGATGTAACGCTCTTTTCTACAAAATCTTCAATATATAAGGCGATTTTTACTGTTGCTCCTTCGTCAACTTTTTTCCAGCCATAAATATTAATTCTCTCATTTAATGAAGTTGGGTTTGTATACGTTTGTATTTTTCCTCCTAATTTAACTTCTGAAGCATAGGTTCTTTTTTCAAAAGGCACAGGCTCTTTTGGAAGTGCTTGATAACTAACATCAAAGTAAAAACGATCTAAGTCTACCTTTTGGGCTGAAATAGTAACAGAAATTAAAAACAACAAAAAAATTAAAGTTTTTTTCATAGGTGTATTTTTATAAATTTGTGACAAACCTATTTATTATATTCAAGAAAAACAATTTATTCTCTTACTAAAATTCAAATAATTCTTCATTTAAAAATTGCACAAACTCTCTAATCAGCTGTTCCTTATATTTCATATTAACATAAGGGATTAGTCAAAAAAAATCCCTAATTACATAGTAAAAAGGGACTTGTTTTTAATAGGTTGGTATCTAAAATAGTTCTTCGGTAGTAAATACATCATGTAATCGTATACCTTTTTCTGTATTTTGCACGGTAATGATTTGGTTGTGTGCATCGTGCTCTAAAAATAAATAATGGTTTTGTTCTACTGCAGCGTGCAAAAATTTAGTTTTTTCTGGCATAGTTAGCAATGGTCGTGTATCATAGCCCATTACATACGGTATCGGAATGTGTCCGGCTGTGGCCAATAAATCAGCGCAAAAAACAATCGTTTTACCTTTATATTGAATGTGTGGTATCATTTGCTTCTCTGTATGGCCATCCACAAAAAAGATTCCAAATCCTAATTCTGATTTTTCAAGGAAATCACCTTCGGGTCTTTTTATAAAATGCAATTGACCACTTTCTTGCATGGGCAAGATATTTTCAGACAAGAACGAAGCTTTCTCCCTCGGGTTGGGTTTTGTGGCCCATTCCCAGTGACTTTCATTCGTCCAAAATTTAGCATTTTTAAAGGCTGGTTCGTAACCCGTTTTGTCTTTATTCCATTGTACACTTCCTCCACAATGGTCAAAATGCAAATGCGTCATAAACACATCCGTAATATCGTCGCGGTGAAAACCGTATTTTGCCAAAGATTTATCTAAGGAATGAGAGCCCCATAAAGAATAGTATCCGAAAAATTTATCAGATTGTTTATTTCCCATTCCCGTGTCTATCAAAATCAGGCGGTCGCCCTCTTCAATCAATAAACAACGTGCTGCAATGTCAATGAGGTTGTTGGCATCAGCTGGATTGGTTTTATTCCAAATGGTTTTGGGCACCACGCCAAACATAGCGCCACCATCTAATTTAAAATTACCCGTTTCTATTGGATATAGTTTCATAGTGTATCAAAATTGTTGGCTCTAAAATTAAGCATATTTATTGATACCGAACTAAAAGTGTGTAAAAACAAATTGCACCAAAACCAATACACAACTGAGGTGTAATGATTTAAGTGCAATTTGGTTTTGTATTATTTTTTTAATTGTTGAAACAACTGTTGCAGATTTCTATTTGCTTCAACTTGGTGCGGAGTTGATTTAACCAATTGTCTAGTGGTTGCAATGCGCTGCTGTGTGACAGGATGCGAACTCAAAAACTCCGGGATAATGGCATCACCTTCATCTTGTAGTCTTTTAAACAAGTTCAACATTCCGTTTGGATCTACTTTGTTTTTAATCACAATAGCAAAACCTTCTCGATCAGCCTCTTGTTCAAACTCACGCGAAAAGGATAGCGACTGAAAACTGTTTACGTTATCGCCTATGGTAGCCATAATTCCGTTAGCATCTCCTAAAATTGCCGAGATAAAAAGATACCCAGACAAATTGCGGCATAACATTTTCATGGAATGTCTGTGATTGACGTGCGCTGCCTCGTGGCCTAAAAGTGCGACCAACTCATCATAGTTTTTCATCTTGTCTACAATTCCGGAATAAACCACAATAGTACCATCGGGCAAAGCAAAAGCGTTCACAATATCCTCTTCTACAAAAATAAATTTCAAGTTTTTTTTGTTGTTCAATTGTAGCTCTTTTGCGAAAGCATTCAAAGCTTTGGTCTTCTTAGATTCGACCTCCGAAAACAATAAATGGTCACTGATAAAGGTCCCACTTAAAGTATTATCATAACTTTCGGGAATAAGGACTACTGATTTTTCACCAACCCAAGGTATGGCATACAAATAAGTCAGTCCAATTAAGGCAAAAATAACCAACGCCAAAACGAGATGCATCTTGAAACCAGAAGCAAGTAATTTTTCATACCAATTGATATGGTTGTTCTCTTTCCTGAATTTTTGAATGGCCGCTGCAAATGTAGCATCGGTTATTTTAAGGATTGTAACACCATCAGTACTTTGTTTTTGCAACTGCAAAGAGTTTCCAAAATTTTCAAAACTAACAGTTGAAAGCAACCACTGCTCTTGATGACCCGTTTCGGTTTCAAAAAGAAGCATGCCTTTTTGCGTATCCAAAAACAGTGAACAAGGCTGCGGAACAGCTGATTTGCCATCAAAAAAAATTCCTACGGACTGATTACTCATACTTTATACTATAAAATCAATGTCTAAAAAGTCGCTAATATCGTCACCTGTTGCGTCTTTAAAATTCTCTTCGGTTTGTTGCAAACTGTTTAAATCTATCGTGCCATCCAATTCAATATGATCAAATATGAACTTCATAGTTCTCGTAACAACCCAAGCATACCCAAGACCAAGCGTAAAAATAATCATTAACAAATTAATAATTATAAGGCCTATAAAATCGGCTCCCGTTGCTGTTGATGTAAATTCAATTCTTTTGTCCTCTTTATGTAGCGATAAATTATTAACATAGTACTCAAAAATATCTTTTTGCCACCAAAAAGAGTAAATTCCCAAGGTTATAACACTTAAAAAGTAACCTTTAATGTTCATTAATAAATAATCCCCACCATCACCATCGTAATTCATTTCGGCATCACCAAAGCGAATGTTGCTCAAAACATAACTACGCAGGTTCATTTTAAACCAAGAACCATAAATACCAAGCGTTATTACAGTATAAAAAATCCATTTAAAAAAAAGTTTAACAAATTCATTCCTATCGCCTCTGTAACCAAAACGTACACCACGCCAAGATGTTCTTGACATTCTGTACTTATAAGAACCGTGAATTGCTAATGGCATAATAGCTATTACTATCAAATAAAACGATATCAATCCTACTGAGGGAAGGTCTAAATAGATGAAAAGACTTAAAATCCCAAACAAGATTGCAAATAATATAATGACTTTTATAAAACCCTTAAACATTTCTTTCCCAGTACCATGAAAAGCAAAAGCATCATCATTTAAAGTTGTTTGCCCAAACATAAATTGGAGCGTTTTGGCTTTCGCCCAAGGATAATAAATTCCCAATGTAACAATTGTTAAAAGCCAATTGACGATTACGATTCCAAAAAAAGCTTTGCCTTCTCCTTTAAATTCTAAATTGTACTCCATCTTTCCAGGTAAAATTTCTTCCATAATAGGTTTGTTTTAGTTATTTGTAAGTTATAAGGGACTAAAAGTAATTTAATTTTTTGAAAAACAACTAATAAGTATTTTCTATTTGAAGATTAGTTATAAAAATGTTATTGATTATGGAAAAAGTATTTTATATAGTATCTTTGCGGTTAATTTAGACAAAATCAAGATAACACAATTGGCTTAAAATTTAAAGCTCTGATAATAAAGATGCTAGATGAGTTTTAACAATCAATATGTTATTGCAAAACAACATAAACATGATAAAAGTTTCTGATACTGCCAAAAAGAAAATTATCGACTTGATGAAAGACGATGGTTTTGACGCCGCTACAGATTATGTGCGGGTTGGTGTGAAAAGCGGAGGTTGTTCCGGTTTATCTTATGATTTGAAATTCGATAACAACAAAGGCGAAGACGATAAAATATTCATAGACAACGACATTACAATAGCTGTTGAAAAAAAATCATTTCTCTATTTAGCGGGAACCGTTTTAGAATTTTCTGGCGGATTAAACGGGAAAGGATTTGTTTTTAATAATCCAAATGCAACTAGAACATGTGGTTGTGGTGAGAGTTTCTCTCTTTAATTTTAAAGATTGAAAAATTAAAAGATTAAAAGATTAATGAAAGTATGACAAAATCATTTGAAGAATTTGATGTCCATAAAAAAGGTATTGTCTTAACCAAATTAGTTTTTCAATTATTAAACAATAAATCTTTAGAAAAGGAATTTGGTTTTAAAGATCAAATTAAAAGAGCTGTAGTTTCAATTACAAATAATATTGCCGAAGGTTCAGAATACAACAATAATAGACAATTTACAAGATATTTAAAAATCTCTAAAGGCAGTTGTGCTGAGGTTAGAAATATGTTGATATTATCAAGAGAATTAGGTTTTTGCAATCATGAAGAAATTCAAATAAGTTATAATTTAACTATTGAAATCTCTCAAAACCTTTCTAATTTTATTAAATATTTAGACACAAATAATAAAGTTTAATATTCAATTTTTGAATTTTTAAATCTTTAAATCTTTAAATCAAAATGAGTAAATATACAGAAGACGACTTAAAAATCGAACTCGAAAATAAAGAATACGAATACGGATTTTACACAGAACTGGAAGCCGAAACGTTTCCAATAGGTTTAAACGAAGATATCGTTCGTGCCATTTCTCAAAAAAAGGAAGAACCACAATGGATGACCGATTGGCGTCTTGAGGCTTTTCGTGCTTGGGAGCAAATGACAGAGCCAGAATGGGCCAACGTACATTATGTAAAACCTGATTTCCAAGCGATATCCTATTATTCAGCACCAAAAGCAGTAGATCCTAATAAAACATTAGATGATGTAGATCCGGAACTTTTAGAAATGTACAAAAAGTTAGGCATCTCTGTGGATGAGCAAAAAATGATGAATAATGTTGCCATGGATATCGTAGTTGACTCCGTTTCGGTAGCTACTACATTCAAGAAAACATTAGGCGAAAAAGGAATCATTTTCATGAGTATTTCTGAAGCCATCAAAGAACATCCAGAATTAGTACGCAAATATTTAGGAACTGTAGTGCCGCAAAAAGACAACTTTTATGCTGCGTTAAACTCGGCCGTATTCTCTGACGGATCGTTTTGTTACATCCCAAAAGGCGTTCGTTGCCCAATGGAACTTTCTACTTATTTCCGTATCAATCAAGCCGGTACAGGACAATTTGAAAGAACTCTATTAGTAGCTGACGCAGGAAGTTATGTTTCTTACCTTGAAGGATGTACTGCACCAAGCCGAGATGAAAATCAATTGCACGCTGCAGTTGTGGAGTTAATTGCTTTAGACGATGCCGAAATAAAATATTCAACTGTACAAAACTGGTATCCTGGAAACAAAGAAGGTAAAGGTGGTGTGTATAACTTTGTGACCAAAAGAGGAATTTGCGAGAAAAACGCAAAAATTTCTTGGACACAAGTGGAGACTGGTTCAGCAGTAACTTGGAAATATCCATCGGTAGTTTTAAAAGGGGATAATTCAACTGGTGAATTTTATTCTATTGCAGTAACTAATAATTACCAACAAGCAGATACAGGGACCAAAATGATCCATTTAGGTAAAAACACTAAATCGACTATTATTTCCAAAGGAATTTCGGCTGGTAAATCACAAAACAGTTACCGTGGTTTAGTCCAAATTAGTGCTAATGCTGATAATGCTCGAAACTTTTCGCAATGTGATTCCTTATTAATGGGGAATAATTGTGGAGCACATACGTTTCCGTACATCGAAAGTAAAAATCCATCGGCAAAAATAGAACACGAGGCTACGACTAGTAAAATTGGCGAAGACCAAGTTTTCTATTGCAATCAACGAGGTATTCCAACTGAAAAAGCAATTGCATTAATTGTAAACGGTTTCAGTAAAGATGTATTGAATAAGCTGCCAATGGAATTTGCAGTAGAAGCACAAAAATTATTGGAAATTTCTCTTGAAGGGTCGGTGGGATAATAATTAGACTACGGATAAAAAACTAAATAAATCTTAATACCTTAATGGTTTAAAATAAAATCTAATGTTAAGCATAAAAAATTTACACGCATCAATAGGCGACAAAGAAATATTAAAAGGAATTAACCTGGAAGTAAAAGCGGGAGAAATCCACGCGATTATGGGACCAAACGGTGCTGGGAAAAGTACCCTTTCGGCAATTATTGCAGGAAACGAAAATTATGAAGTGACTCAAGGAGAAATCTTTTTGGATAACGAAGACATTTCAGAATTGGCTCCAGAGGAAAGAGCACACAAAGGTGTTTTCCTTTCGTTTCAATATCCTGTTGAAATCCCAGGTGTCTCAGTAACTAATTTCATGAGAACAGCTATCAACGAAACACGTAAAGCAAACGGTCAGGAGGAAATGCCTGCAAACGAAATGCTAAAAGTGATTCGTGAAAAATCAGAATTACTAGAAATAGACCGTAAATTTTTGTCACGTTCTTTAAACGAAGGTTTTTCGGGTGGAGAGAAAAAGCGTAACGAAATTTTTCAAATGGCTATGCTAGAACCAAAATTAGCTATTCTTGACGAAACCGATTCTGGACTAGATATCGATGCTTTGAGAATTGTTGCCAATGGTGTTAACAAACTAAAAAGCGATAAAAATGCTATAGTAGTGATCACACACTACCAAAGATTGCTTGATTATATCGTTCCTGATTTTGTTCACGTTTTGTACAACGGAAAAATTGTAAAATCTGGCGGAAAAGAATTAGCCCACGAGCTAGAAGAAAAAGGATACGACTGGATTAAACAAGAACAAGAAGCTTAAAATTTTGTTTGAAGTTTAAAGTTTAAAGTTGCCTCACGATAACTTTAAATTTTTAAACCTTAAACTTTAAACAATACAAAAATGGAATTAAAAGAAAAATTACTATCGTCTTTTATGGCTTTTGAAGAGCGCATCGATGTTCATGCTGAACTTCATGATGTGCGAACAGCCGCATTAAAAAACTTTGAGAATAAAGGTTTCCCTACCAAAAAAGAAGAAGCTTGGAAATATACCTCGCTCAATGCAGTACTAAAAAATGACTTTACTGTATTTCCTAAACAAGAAAATACAGTGCAATATGCTGATGTTAAAAAATACTTTTTACACGAAATTGATACTTACAAAGTAGTTTTTATTGATGGTGTTTTTAGTTCACATTTATCAGCTACAACTCACGAAGGTATTGATGTTTGTTTATTGTCATCGGCATTAAACAAAGCCAAGTATAAGGAAATAGTTGATACCTATTTCAACCAAATTGTCAACAAGGAAGAAAGCTTGACCTCACTAAATACGGCTTTCGCCAATGAAGGAGCGTACATCAACATTCCAAAAAATAAAGTAGCGGATAAACCTATTGAGATCATGTATTTTTCAACAGGAAACGAAGCCGCACTGCTAGTTCAACCGCGAAACTTAATAGTTGTAGGTGAAAATGCACAGGTACAAATCATTGAGCGTCATCAAAGTTTAAATGAGAATCCGGTACTGACAAATTCAGTAACTGAGATTTTTGCACAGAAAAGAGCTTTTGTTGATGTTTATAAAATACAAAACGATAGCCTTTCTGCTAACTTAGTAGACAATACTTATGTATCACAAAAAGAAGAGAGTAGTGTAGCGGTAAACACGTTTAGTTTTGGTGGAAACCTCACTAGAAACAATCTTAATTTTTACCACTTTGGCGAAAGAATTGTAAGTTATTTGAATGGTATTACCATCATTGGTGAAAAGCAACACGTAGATCATTATACGTTGGTACAGCACGCTACACCAAACTGTGAAAGCCATCAAGATTACAAAGGAATATTTACTGATCGATCAACCGGAGTATTTAACGGAAAAATCTTTGTAGAAAAAGAAGCTCAAAAAACAAATGCTTTTCAAAAAAGTAATAATATCTTATTGAGCGATAGAGCCACAATCAATGCCAAACCGCAATTGGAAATTTTTGCAGATGATGTAAAATGTTCACACGGTTGCACCATAGGACAACTTGATGAAACGGCGATGTTTTACATGCAACAACGCGGAATCCCCAAAAAAGAAGCTAAAGCACTATTGATGTACGCATTCTCTAATGCTGTAATTGAAAGCATTAAAATACCAGAATTAAAACAACGCATCACCAAAATTATTGCCACTAAACTTGGGGTAAAAATGGGATTTGATTTGTAGTTTTTAACAACAAATTTGTTATACACAAAGGGCGCAGCGTTTTATAACTTTGCGCCCTTTCTATTTTATTTATTTTTTTACAGAACTTAGAATGTCTCGAAGCATACCATTAAAATCGAATTCCGAATTCTCTTTCAAACCCATTCTAACAATCACAATATCCATTGAAGGGATAATCGCCACCATTTGACCTTGAAAACCGCTACAGTAATACATATCCTTTGGCACATCAGGGAAAAATCCTCCAGCGTTCAGCCAAAATTGGCCACCGTATCTACCTCCAGAAGTATTTGTAGGTGTTGCGGTGTATTTTACCCAACTTTCATTAAAAATTTGTTCCCCGTTCCAGTTGCCTTTGTGTAAATAGAGCAAGCCGAACTTTGCCCAATCGCGAGTAGTTGCCCAACCGTATGAGGAGCCTACATAATTCCCCTTCATATCCGTTTCGATAACCATAGAATTCATTCCTATTTTATCTATTAAGTCTGTGTACCAAAAATCTAAATATTCTTGATGTGTTTTAAACTGCTTGCGCAAAATACCAGAAAGTAAGTTCGTCGTTCCTGAGGAGTAATTCCAATGAGTATTGGGTTTATGCTCTGCTGGTTTCACAAGTTGGGAACGCGTCATATCTTCATCTTGAAAAAGCATATTGGTCGCATCGCAAATAGTAGCATAATCTTCTACCCATTGTAAACCAGAATTCATATGTAGCAAATCGCTAGTTGTAATTTGTTTGCGTTCGTCTTTAGACCATTCAGCAATCGGCGCCGGTGCAGCAATGTCAAATTTCCTTTGTTTTTCTAAAACTCCAAACACCGCACTCGTAATACTCTTGGTCATGGACCAGCCTAATATTCTACTATTTTTAGTAAATCCAGTATCGTATTTTTCGGCAATAATTTTGTCTTTATAAATTACTAAAAGGGAACGTGTTCTCTTTTTCAACTCTCCTTTTGTATCAAAAGCATTGGCTACAGCCGCATTCAATTTGGCATAATCCACATTTGAAAAAATAGTATCCTTGGGTTCTTTATTTCCATACGGGAATGGGATGGTATTGTTTGGAACAGTTCTTTTAGGAACCAAATAGGGTTTGCTAACATCAAAATCATCGTTGATTAAAGTAGCGCCTAAACCTTCACGGTAAATGGCTTTTCGTTCCTTTAAGCCGTAAACTGATGCGCTCGCCCATTTTCCTGCTTCATCAATTTGGTTCGTAGCCAAATCAATCATGTCGATATCATTGTCACCTTTCTCAATCAGCGACTGCGCACGATGGTCTAAAAAATGGCCAGAGGCAATACTTTTGGCTGAAAAGCCAGAAATTAAATCCAGTTTAGGGTAAGTAGTAAAACCCACGTATACAATTCCGATTAGTAGAACAACCGCAATAATTTTAAATATTTTTTTCATAAACCATTCTTTTGACTGCAATTTATTAAAAACATTTGAATTCTGTAGGTTTAAAAAAAAACTACTTGGCAAATAATTTGGCTATCAAAGCATAACAAGAAAGTATGAAAAACTTGGGTTTCTTAATTTCAAAACGGTTTAATTTCAGTACTTTTGTAATTAGATTTTCCCTAAATAATTATGCTAGACATTCAAAAAATAAGAGCCGATTTTCCGATACTTACTCAAAAAGTAAACGGTAAACCATTAGTCTATTTCGATAACGGAGCTACAACTCAAAAACCGCAAGTGGTGATTGATGCGATAGCGAAATACTACCAAGAAATCAACGCTAATATCCATCGTGGTGTACATACCTTGAGCCAATTAGCAACAGATGCTTACGAAGAATCCCGAAAGAAAATTCAAAATCACATCAATGCCAAATTTGCTCACGAAGTACTTTTTACCTCTGGGACTACACACGGCATCAATGCAGTAACGAATGGCTTTGCTTCGATTTTAAAACCAGGCGATGAAATTTTAGTTTCGGCATTGGAACACCACAGCAATATTGTGCCTTGGCAAATGTTGTGCGAACGTACAGGAGCTATTTTACGTGTCATTCCTATGAATACCGATGGCGAGTTGATTATGGCAGAATACGACAAATTATTGTCGGATAAAACTAAGGTTGTAACGGTTAATCATATTTCGAATGCTCTTGGAACGATCAATCCTGTTAAATACATGATTGACAAAGCACACGAAGTAGGCGCTGCAGTTTTAATAGATGGAGCACAAGCTGTTCCGCATTTAAAACCGGATGTACAAGAACTAGATTGTGATTTCTATGTTTTTTCAGGACATAAATTGTGCGGGCCAACAGGAACCGGTATTTTATATGGTAAAGAGGAATGGTTGAATAAATTACCGCCTTATCAAGGTGGTGGCGAAATGATCAAAGAAGTGACTTTCGAGAAAACAACCTATGCAGAGCTACCTCATAAATTTGAAGCAGGAACTCCCAATATTGCTGGAGGAATTGCATTAGGAACCGCTGTTGATTATATGAACGAAGTAGGTTTTGACAACATTCAGCAGCAAGAAAAAGAATTGCTGGAGTATGGAACCCAACAATTATTAACCATTGAAGGATTAAAAATTTACGGTACAGCCAAAGAAAAAACATCTGTAATTTCATTTAATATTGATGGAATTCACCCGTACGATATTGGCACCATAATTGACAAATTAGGAATAGCGGTGCGCACAGGACACCATTGTGCACAACCAATCATGAATTTCTTTGAGATTCCAGGCACCATTAGAGCTTCCTTTGCGTTTTATAATACAAAAGAAGAAATCGACAGTTTAGTTGCCGCCGTAAAAAGAGCTCAAAATATGCTTGCTTAACGTTAAACAATAACTATATGAAAACAGTACTTGCTTTAGTCGCTACCGTGATTCTTGGATCTACTTGCAGTGATAAGAACCAATCCGATTTAGAAAATACAGTGATTGAATACTCAGCCAATACGAGAGGCTTTTATCAAAAAATTACCGTAGCCAACCACAAGGTAAGCATAAGCAAGGACCGCAATGGAACCGAAAAACCAACTGCAACTGCTATTTCTGATGCTGACTGGAAGAAACTTGTAACAGATTTTCAAACTATTGAGCTTGATGATTTAGCAACGTTAAAAGCGCCTTCTGAAAAACGATTTCATGACGGAGCTGCCATTGCCAATCTAAAAATAGTTCATAAGGAAAAAACATATCAAAGCACATCATTTGATCATGGTACTCCACCAAAAGAAATTGAAAAATTAGTTAACAAAATCAATGCTTTGGTTGAAACCAACTAAAACACATTAAAATAAAACCAATGACGATAAAAGAAATACAAGACGAAATTGTGGACGAATTCTCCCTATTTGATGATTGGATGGAGCGTTACGAATACATTATTGAATTGGGTAAAAAACTACCTTTGATAAAGGAAGAATACAAAACAGAAAACAATATCATCAAAGGATGCCAGTCAAAAGTATGGCTGCAAGGAGAACAACAAGAAGATACTATTGTTTTTACGGCTGATAGTGATGCCATTTTAACCAAAGGAATTATCGCCATCTTGATTCGAGCATTTAGCAATCAAAAAGCAGCCGACATACTATCTGCTAACACGGATTTTATTGACGAAATAGGATTAAAAGAACATCTATCGCCCACTCGCGCTAATGGACTAGTTTCGATGATAAAAAATATCAAAATGTATGCTTTAGCTTTTGAGGCGAAAAACTAATTTTATACGATCAAATGAAAAAATTGCTTTTAATAGTACTGATAACAGTCTCCAATATTGTTAACTCACAAACAGTTGGTCCGAAAGAATACTCAAAAATTAAATTTGTCTATGAACAAAAATCAAATTTTCTCCTTGAAAATGACAAAGTTTATGCAGACACTTTACTTTTCAAATATGAATATCCACAATTAAAATTTTCAAAAACAGTAAGTCCTCTTGACTCGTCTAAAATTATTGGATTTATTGAATTCAAAAATTTTCATAATGAAGATAGAAAAAAGCTACAAAGTACCTTGTATCACAGTACTCATATCATAGAGGGTACTTATGATGTAAAAAAGAATAGAACGAATTTACATTTTAAGCGTGGAGGCGAGGGTATAAACGAAATTTTTAAAAAATATTTCGGAGAGGGCTTTAGTAATTTTCGGTTTGACATAGTTATTGATTATAACTCTAGACAAATCAAAACTAACTATCCGAGTCAAAATTATACTGAATCCTTAGATTCAAAGTTGAGAAAAATTAACTTTATAAATAATGATAACTCTATCGGAACATATACGTTTCAAACTAAAAGTAGAAACTACACTAATATGGTAACCTTAAACAAAGAGTATAATAATAAAATTACACCTGAAGAAGTATTTTCAAATAATGGTTTTGGAATTAGCGAAATAGTCTCACTACACGACACAACCAAATTACTATCAGTTATTTACGAAAAATAAAAATATAAAACATGACACAAGAAATAGACACTAACGAATTAGGAGAAGCAATCGTAAAAAAATTAAAAACTATTTACGATCCAGAGATTCCTGTAGATATTTACGAACTAGGATTGATTTATGACGTAATGGTAAATACAGATTACGAAGTAAAAGTTCTTATGACACTTACCTCACCAAATTGCCCCGTTGCCGAAAGTTTACCTAAAGAAGTAGAAGATAAAATTAAATCTATCGAGCATGTAAAAGATGCAGAGGTTGAAATTACTTTTGACCCGCCATGGAGCAAAGATTTGATGAGTGAAGAAGCTAAATTAGAATTGGGGATGCTATAATAAGTCGTAAAGTTGAAAGTCATAAAGTCTGAAAGTAAAAGACGTTATGACTTTTGACTTTTGACTTTAAGACTTCATATATGGAAGAAATAATCAATAAAGTAGCCAATAGTGTACTCGAAGTTTTCGATCTTGAGGATTATTATCCAAAGGGAATACGCACTCAAATTGACATTTCACAATGGCTTGTTGAAGGATTTTTGTTAAGAGAAAAAGACTTTAGAGAAAGTCTTAAAAATCACAATTGGTCACAATACCAAGATCATTACGTAGCAATTAATTGCAGTACTGACGCAATTGTTCCAGCGTGGGCATCCATTTTAGTAGCAACGCATGTAGCGCCTTTTGCAACAAAAACAATCAACGGAACATTAGAAGACCTTGAAGCTTCCTTGTACGAAGAATTACTGCCAAAAATTGACTATTCGGTTTATCAAGGCAAACCCGTTATCTTAAAAGGATGTTCAAAAAAACCAGTTCCAACTCGTGCTTATGTAGTTGCAGTACAACATTTACAGCAAGTAGCTCGCAGTATTATGTATGGCGAAGCTTGTTCAGCTGTGCCATTGTTTAAGACTGGTAAAAAAGAGTAATTTTTGTTGTTTTTTACATGAGCAAGCGCAACACTTTTTTTGTTTTTATGATAAAAAAGGATTTGATTTTAATGTATCAAAAGGACTGGTTTTTAAATGCTTATTTTTAATTTGTAATTTTTTTTGGGGTATTCATCAAGTTTCAATTTTAAGAAAAAAACTTCATCTGCATATTAAACGAACATATTTGTGTTGCTGGAATTGGGAGTATCCTACAATAGAATTTATTACTTCAAAAACTTAAAACGGCATTTAGAAATCACCTTCTGAATTTAAAATATTCGGTTAAAGGATGTTTCTTGTTTTTCAACATTTCAGAAACGAGTTCCATTCCAATGACTGAGAAGGTGATGCCGTTTCCGCCAAAGCCCAAAACAAAATAAGCGCTTGGAAAATTAGGATGTTTGCCAATGTAGGGCAATCCGTCCTTGGTTTCACCAAAAGTACCTGCCCAAACAAAATCCATTCTGAAATCATAATCAGGTAAAATTTTATTCAGATATTTAGTCAGTTTAGCAGACTTTTCGTTGAGTAAGGAATCTCTTTTTGCAGCGTCTACAAAATCTTCATCTTCGCCGCCAATAAGCAATCGATTATCATCTGTGGTTCGCATGTACATGTAAGGTTCTGCTGTGTTCCAAAACAGCGTGTCGTTAAGATGTGATTGATCGTCTTCAAAACATTCGCCCACAATGGCATAAGTAGATAGTAATTTTACAAACTTGTCTTTAATGATCTCGGTACTTTCAAAACCGTTACAGTAGAGTATCTTTTTAGCAGTAATGGTAGTGCCATGTTCCGTTAAAACGGTTACGCCATTTTTTGTGTAGGTAACTTTTTTAATGTCGGTTTTATCAAAAATCTGCAATCCTTTTTTATGATTGTACGCTAAAATATCATGTGCTAATTGGAAAGCATCTATACTCCCGCCTTGTTCAGACAAGATGCCGCCATGCGAATGTTTGATTTTAAATTTTTTTTCAATTTCTTCGGCTTCCAACCATTTTACAGGCATTCCAATTTTTTTTCGTGCTTCAAATTCTTTTTTTAACCACACAACATCTTTCTTTAAAGCGGCAAAATAAAGGGATTCTTTTTTCTTGAAACCACAATCTGATTTTACTTGTTGTACGATTTTCTTCAAATCATCAATTGATTTGTAACATGCCCAATAACTGTTAACGGCAGCTTTTTCACCAATCAAATCAATAAGTTGGTACAACGGCACGTCAATTTCATATTGCAACATAGATGTTGTAGCCGATGTGCTTCCGTGACCAATTTCTCTGCGATCAATAAGCACTGTTTTGTAACCATCCGCTATACACTGATGTGCTATAAGACTGCCGGTTATTCCACCTCCCACAACAAGAACTTCTGTATGCAAATTTTCTCTTACTGAGGGATAGGAATTGATGATTCCGTTTTTTACCAACCAAAAAGGTTCACTTGATTTTAGTTTCATGGCATTTTAGCTTTTATCAAATGTAATGATATTGAGGACGCTACATTTATTTTTTAAAGCTATTTTGTTACATAATTATAAGATGATTTCTGTTGTGTTTTTTATGAAACGATTGTTTTTTGAATGGAAGTATGGGGTTTCTTACTTTGAAAAACAGCAAACTAATAAAAACACAAAATTATATTTTGCGGCATTTTTATTCTAAATTTATTGATTTCAAATGCGGTAATACAACGAACCTTCAAATTGCAACTAATCATGAAAAAAATATTTTGGATTTTAATATTATGTATTTCATTTTCGATGATGGGTCAATCCCAAGAAAGTGATTTTTTTAACTTTTATAAAGGTGGGAATAAGTATAAAAAACCCTTGAAATATGTGCTTTTTGATATTTCTGCAGGAGACACTAAAAAAGAAGTTGATAACAAAACTTATTTTTATATGGGAGGAGAAACGTTTATTTTTGATTCCAAAATCAACAAATTAGATACTTATACTTTTGATAATCTTAAAAAGTACAAGCTAGAAAGTCCAAGGAGCTTAACTGATAGTGAGTATCTTTATTTTAAAAAAAAGATAGCTGAATTTCAAAAAGAAACTAAAATAAAGCTACCAATACCAAATTCAATACCTTTATCGAGAAATCATAAATACTTTAAAATATTTGTATTAGAAAAAACTAATAAAAATACGCTGCTAAAACATGAAGTTGATTGGATAAATTCTACTTTTTAAAAATAAAAGAGAGCAGTGTATTTTGGTACATCCTCTGCTAACGCGAGCGTCCCGCTCGTGATGATTGCTATGAGTAGTCCTAAAATAGGTTGACAAGTTTTACAAACAAAAAACGCCGCAAAAAAATAATTTTGCGGCGTTTTGTTTATGTTCAAAAAGTTTACTTCAAATGCTCTAACATATCCACCGTCATGCTTGCTAAATCAAACTCATGATTCCAGTTCCAGTCTTCGCGAGCGCTGCTGTCATCAATACTGGCGGGCCAGCTGTCGGCAATTTTCTGACGGAAATCTGGCTCGTACGTAATGGTAAATTCAGGAATGTGTTTCTGGATTTCGGTAGCAATTTCTGTTGGCGTAAAGCTCATAGCGGCCAAATTGTATGAGGAACGAATTTTAATTTCTTCAACGGGTGCTTGCATGATTTTAATGGTTGCCGCAATAGCATCGTCCATATACATCATTGGCATTTTAGTTTCTGAAGATAAAAAACATTCGTATTTTTTGTCGGCTAGTGCTTTGTGATAAATATCTACAGCATAATCTGTAGTTCCGCCACCAGGAGGCGATGACCAACTGATCAAACCTGGATAACGGATGCTGCGTACATCTACACCAAAGATATTGTGGTAATACTCACACCATCTTTCTCCCGCTTGTTTACTGATTCCGTAAACCGTTGATGGTTCCATGATGGTGTACTGTGGCGTGTTTTCTTTCGGGGTTGTTGGTCCAAAAACCGCAATGCTTGATGGCCAAAAGATCTTTTGGATTTTTCCGGCTTTCGCCAAATTCAAAACATGAAATAAAGAGTTCATATTCAAGTCCCATGCAAATGCTGGATTTTTCTCGGCAGTTGCCGATAAAAGTGCTGCCATTAAATACACATCGGTAATTTGATGTGCTTCAACTAAATGCTCAATCTGATTAAAATCTAACGCATTTACCACTTCAAATGGACCTGAATTTACGACATCAACATTTAATTTTCTAATGTCTGATGCAATTACATTTTCTGTTCCGTAAATTGCGCGTAATTTTTGCGTAAGCTCTGTTCCTATTTGGCCACAAGCGCCTATAATTAATATTTTTGTACTCATTTTTTTTTAGTTTTGTTAAGCAAAGATAACCTTTTCGAAAATATCAAAAAATTATTAGAATCTTTATAAAAACATATAAAAATTAGTAATGTGCTATTTCTTACTGCTAATTGATTGTTTTTTTATGGCTAAAGTACAATATACAGTTACTAGATTGTTATTCGATTTCTATAATTCATAATTGTAAATTTACTTTGTAACTTTGTACTTTAACTTATGTAAAAATGAAATACTCTTCCTTTGTGTTCCTCATGCTGGTTTTACTTGTAAGCTCTTGTAAAGATGAGGTTGATAACCGCGTTTTGGAAAACAAAAAAGAAGTTCAAAAACAAGAAGTGATCTTAAAAAACATTCAAAAAAATTGGAATTTTTACGACACTCCTCTTACTGAAGCTTCTGAGAAAAGTTTGTCTTCCTGGAATGAATTGCGACTTTTTCTTGATGAATTGTCTCAAAAACCAAAAAATACAGCCAACGCCTACCAGCGCAAAGCCAAAGCACTTTCTAAAAAAGCAATTGCGCTACAAGATAGAATTCCTTTTGAATTTGATAAACCTCAAATAAAAAGTAGAATTGCAACCTTAATTACGAAGGTTCGAATGCTTGACTTATTCATACACCTGGATCAAATTCCAGATAAAAAAGTGGTTCTTTTGATAGCAGAAATAAATCTAGAATTAGTTTCGCTACAAAGACAAATGGATAAAATTGTAGAAAAAAGTAAGATCCCGCTAGAAGAAGGGGAATCTGAGCTTAGACGTATGCTAGATAACTCGAGAGCAATTCCAAATACACCAATAATAGACCCAAATATACCCCGAGTTGAGTAAAACTGCCCTATACACGATCTATGATAATACGCCTCAAAACCTGCAAATTGTTGCATGTTTACAGGATAGCAACGCTGTAAAAATGCATTTGTCTGGACTCTTGGGTTCGGCAGTGTCATTTGTAATTCGCTCTATTTTTAAAAAAGCAGAGTTGCCTTTTTTAATTGTTTTAAACAATAAAGAAGAAGCGGCCTACTACTTGAATGATCTCGAACAAATGATTGGAGAGCAAGACGTACTTTTTTATCCCGGTTCCTTTCGTCGTCCGTATCAAATTGAGGAAACAGATAACGCTAATGTCCTGCTTCGTGCCGAAGTATTGAATCGTATTAATTCTAGAAAAAAACCGGCCGTTATTGTCACTTATCCCGAGGCTTTGTTTGAAAAAGTGGTCACCAGAAAAGAGCTGGATAAGAACACCCTAAAAGTGGCGATCAATGATAAAATTTCGATAGATTTCATTAACGAAGTTTTATTTGAATACGAGTTCAAAAGAGTTGATTTTATTACAGAGCCTGGAGAATTTTCGGTTCGTGGAGGAATCGTGGATGTGTTTTCTTTTTCAAATGATGACCCGTACCGAATTGAGTTTTTTGGGGACGAAGTAGAGAGTATTAGAACCTTCGATGTAGCAACACAATTGTCTATTGCAACTCAGAAAAAGATCACTATAATTCCAAATGTTGAAAACAAAGTTTTTCAGGAAAATAGAGAAAGTTTTTTAGATTATATTTCAGAGAAAACGGTCATTTTTATTCAAAATACCGAAGATTTTTTAGCACAACTCGACAAGCAATTTGGCAAAGCCGAAGAAGCTTTTGCTAAATTATCACAGGAAATCAAACGCGCTTCACCAGAACAATTATTCTTAAATCAATCCGAATTTATAAAAAGAGCTTTGGATTTTGCGGTGGTAGAATGGGGATCAAAACCTATTTTTAGAACCACCAAAAAATTTGAATACCACATTAAACCACAGCCGTCATTCAACAAACAATTTGATTTGTTGTTTAATAATTTAAACGAAAATCATTTCAACGGCTACAAAAATTATTTGTTTTGTTCGAATGATGCGCAAGCCAAGCGTTTTCATGATATTTTTGAAAGTTTAGACGAAGCCAATTCTGAAAACATTCGCAAGCAGTATCACACCATTGTGCTGCCTTTGTATCAAGGTTTTGTGGACGAAGAAAATCAAATCACATGTTATACAGATCATCAAATTTTTGAACGCTATCATAAATTCAGCATCAAAAATGGCTATTCAAAAAAACAAAACATTACTTTAAAAGAACTCACGACACTTTCGGTTGGGGATTATGTTACGCACATTGACCACGGAATTGGACGCTTTGGAGGGTTGCAAAAAATACAAGTCGAAGGCAAAACACAAGAAGCCATCAAACTCGTTTATGCCGATAATGATATTGTGTATGTGAGTATTCATTCGCTCCACAAAATTTCAAAATACAACGGAAAAGACGGTACACCACCCAAAATATACAAACTAGGTTCGAATGCCTGGAAGATTTTAAAACAAAAAACCAAAGCACGTGTCAAGCATATTGCCTTCAATTTGATTCAGCTTTACGCCAAAAGAAGACTCGAAAAAGGGTTTCAATACGCGCCCGACAGTTATTTGCAAAATGAGTTAGAAAGCTCTTTTATTTACGAAGATACGCCCGACCAAACTAAATCAACGGCTGAGGTAAAAGCGGATATGGAAAGCGATAGACCGATGGATCGCTTGGTTTGTGGTGACGTAGGTTTTGGTAAAACCGAAGTGGCGATTCGTGCGGCTTTCAAAGCAGTGGACAATAGCAAACAAGTTGCCATTTTGGTTCCCACAACCATTTTGGCTTACCAACATTACCGCACTTTTACGGAACGATTGAAAGATATGCCGGTTTCAATAGGGTATTTAAATCGTTTTAGAACCGCCAAACAAAAAGCCGAAACATTAAAATTATTAGCTGAAGGAAAACTTGATATTGTCATAGGAACGCATCAATTGGTCAACAAAAATGTGGTTTTCAAAGATCTTGGTTTGTTGATTGTAGATGAGGAACAAAAATTTGGTGTCAACGTAAAAGACAAACTCAAAACCATAGCTGCTAATGTGGATACCTTAACACTAACAGCAACGCCTATTCCTAGAACCTTGCAGTTTTCATTGATGGCAGCCCGAGATTTATCGGTGATTACTACGCCTCCGCCCAATAGATATCCTATTGAAACTAATGTGGTTGGTTTTAGCGAAGAGACTATTCGGGATGCTATTTCGTATGAAATTCAGCGAAACGGACAGGTTTTCTTTATCAATAATCGAATAGAAAACATCAAGGAAGTAGCCGGTATGATTCAGCGTTTGGTTCCCAATGCCAGAGTAGGAATCGGTCACGGCCAAATGGACGGCAAAAAGCTCGAAGAGTTGATGTTGGCTTTCATGAACGGAGAATTCGATGTTTTAGTCGCAACAACCATTATCGAAAGCGGATTGGATGTTCCAAATGCGAATACGATTTTTATCAATAATGCCAATAATTTTGGATTGTCTGATTTGCATCAAATGCGGGGTCGAGTAGGGCGTAGCAACAAGAAAGCTTTTTGCTATTTCATTTGCCCACCGTATTCAGCCATGACCGATGATGCCAGAAAGCGAATTCAAGCTTTGGAACAATTTAGTGAATTGGGAAGCGGATTTAACATTGCTATGAAAGATTTAGAGATTCGCGGAGCAGGAGATTTACTGGGCGGCGAGCAAAGCGGTTTCATCAACGAAATTGGTTTTGATACTTATCAAAAAATCATGAATGAGGCTATTGATGAGTTGAAAGAGAATGAATTCAAGGATTTGTATCCGGAGGAAAACAATTTGGAAACCAAAGAATACGTCAAAGAATTACAAATTGATACTGATTTTGAATTGCTGTTTTCAGATGAATACATCAATAATGTAGCAGAGCGATTGAGTTTGTATAATGAGCTAGGCGATGTAAAAAATGAGGAAGAGCTTACTGTTTTTCAGGATAAATTAATTGACCGTTTTGGTCCAATGCCGCCGCGTGCCAAAGCATTGATGAACAGCATACGCATTAAGTGGATTGCTACACGGGTAGGAATCGAGAAGTTAGTGATGAAGCAAGGCAAAATGATTGGCTATTTTGTATCAGATCAACAATCCGATTATTACCAATCCAATCGTTTTCAAAACGTCCTGCATTTTGTGCAAAAAAACAGTGCGATTTGCAGAATGAAAGAAAAGCAAACTCCAGCAGGATTACGTTTGCTATTAACCTTTGACGATGCCAAAACTACGCGTAGGTGTTTGGAATTGATGGAGATGTTGGGTGGGGAGTAAGATATTGTCAAAACTTCCAGCCTTTTGAAGGTTGGAAGCTTTGTTTATTTTAGAATGTTTTTAATTCTTCAAATCCTTTATTACTTTAAATGCCACATCTACTTGTTCTTCACTTACTAAAATAGTGAACTCGTTTGATGTCGAAATTACTTCGTTGATAATAATTCCTTCCCAAGCCAAACGTTGAAAAATGAAATAGTAAATTCCAGGAACTACAATATTTTCTTTGGGTAATTTTACGGTAATTGAGGCCAGGTTATCTAGTTTCTGAATCAATTTTTCGCTTGCAAAATGTTTGTCTACAAGATGATTGATGCTGTTGCTTACTACAATATTCGTTTCGTTTACCCCTCTTGATGAAGTATAAAAAATGTCTGGCAATGCATTGATATCCGCAATTAAATCGGCCTGTTTGTTCAAAACCGTTTCAGAGGCTGCAAAAGTATAGTCCGTCAATGCTGATCGAACGGTGATTTCGCCAATATTTTTGATGACTTTATTGATCTTGTGGTTGAGTCTAAAATCCAGCTCCTCTGTCAATCTCTTCAACGCCATTACTACAGCACCTTGTTTCACTTCTTTACCAAATTCACTTTCCAACTCTGTCATTATATTTCTTGATAATGAAGTTAAATTGATGATGCCTAGTGATAAAGCATTTAGTAAAAAAGGTTTAGTTTTAATGTAATTTTCAACAATTGAAGAAACAGTTTTCATGATGGATTTTTTTTAGTTGGTCGTTATTTTACGCGTAGTTAGTGTGTAAATAGAGTGCAAAGATAAATAAAAAAACATTTTGTTACAAATATAACATCTAGAAAATGTGTTTAAAAGTGATAAAACGCATCGATAAGGTGCTCAATCACAAAAGATTTATCTTCTTTATGAATGGCGATGATGTCAAAACGTACCTCTAGGTCAAGATCATTTTGAGTGACAAAAGCATCGACAGCCTTTACTAAGAGTTGGATTTTTTTTGGCTTCACAAAATCCTGAGGTAAACCAAAATCCAAGGAAGATCTTGTTTTTACTTCGACCACAGCAAGAACACCTGCTTTTTCAGCCAAGATGTCAATTTCTGCTTTTTGAAACGTATAATTGGTTTGCAAAATAGTGTAGCCTTCCTTTTGCAGGAATTCAACAGCCATTTCTTCTCCAAGTTTACCAAGTTCGTTGTGTTCAGCCATTTAAAAATTTTTTTTTCAAGTTTGAGGTTTCAAGTTTTTTAACTTCTGCAACTAAAATTCATCAATGAAAAAAACATAATTCAGTGTACTGCATACGTTCCCAAACTGCTTCTGTCAAGTCTCCCACTCCTTCGGAGGGGGTCGGGGGGAGGCTTTTTTTATTCAAATGTAAGCGTTCCGCCTTTTTCCTGCACGTCTAGTGTGACCTTACTTCCCAAAATCAATGCTCTATTGTCTTGAATGTGCCCGGCTGGGAAATTGTACAAAATCGGAATATTGTATTTTTGGGTTACATCTTCAATAATTTCGATGGCATTTTTTCCCCACGGAATATCGTTGTCCTTCATTTTTGTCATAGATCCTACCACAATTCCTTTAATGCTTTCGAGGCAACCGTTGCGCTTTAAGTTCATCATCATGCGGTCGATATGATATAAATATTCGTCAAGATCTTCAATAAATAAAATTTTATCAGAACAATCAATTGCAGATGTAGAGCCGAACAGACTGTACAAGATGGATAAATTTCCGCCAACTAATTGACCTGTTGCTTTTCCGAGTTTGTTTTTTGAAAAGGATGTAACCGAATAAGATAATTTCTCACCAAACAAAGCTTTTCGTAATGATTCAACTGCTTGTGGAGTCGCTCTTGGTGCAGTGAGTGGCATGATGGCATGAAGCGATTGGTATCCTAAGGTATTCAAATGACTGTGTAATACGGTCACATCGCTAAAACCAACGATCCATTTTGGATTTTTTTTAAAATTTGTAAAATCTAATAAGTCGACCATTCTAACCGTGCCATAGCCGCCTTTCACGCACCAAATTGCTTTAATATTTGGATTGTCCAGTTGTGCTTGAAAATCGGCTGCGCGTTGCTCATCTGTACCCGCTAGTTGGTTGTTGTCTAAGCCTATTGTCTTTCCTATTACTACTTCAAGACCCCAACTGTGTAACAAGTCAATTGCTGGCTTTAAGTTATCATCAATATTTTTTCTGGCTGTTGCTACAAGGGCAATTGTATCTCCTTTTTGTAAATAAGGTGGTGTTATCATAGTGGGTTGGGATTGACAAGGTAATGTTCGAAAAACAAAAATAAACAATAGTACCCAATAAAAAATGGGATTATAAATGTTGTGTGTATTGGTATACTGTTTCATCAAATTAAGCAACACGGTTTATGATTTCAAAGATAGTCATTTAAGAAAGAATACGAAATTCGATACAAATCACTATTTTTATCCTGAATTAATTGATTTTAATTATGTTGTACTTTAAAGTTAGGTTTCACAAAACCCTATTGGCATTGCTTTTTTTGTTGAGTTGGAGTTCAGTTGGGAATGCTCAATCCAAAAAATACATTATTCATACTGTAGCTTTTTATAATTTCGAAAATTTATTCGACACCATAAACGACCCAGACACTTATGATGAGGAGTGGACACCTAAGGGCACCCAGAAATGGACGTATGATAAATATCAAAAAAAACTTAGTAATCTAGCTCGTGTGCTTGCAGAAATTGGTTCTTCAGAAAATCCAGATTCACCCACTTTCATTGGCGGATGCGAAATAGAAAATCGTGCTGTACTTGAAGATCTTGTAAAAGAACCAAAAATCATTGATAAAGAGTATGGAATCATACATTTTGATTCGCCCGATAAAAGAGGAATCGATGTAGCCTTGTTGTATCAAAAAAAGAAATTCCAACCCACTAGCTTTAGCAATATCCCTTTATATCTTTATAAAAAAGGAAACTCACAAACCGAAGAGGTTCTCGAAAAAACTGAGGATATAACAGATGATAAACCTCAAATAAATACTAAAAATTATAGAGTGTATACTCGAGATCAACTACTGGTAACTGGTTTTCTAGAGGGTGAGGAAATACATATTATTGTAAACCATTGGCCGTCGCGTTCTGGAGGTGAAAAAAAATCAAGCCCGTATCGCGAGGCAGCAGGCTTGCAAAACAGGAAAATAATTGATTCGTTACAGCAAATTAATCCCGAAGCAAAAATCATTACCATGGGCGATCTCAATGATGGACCTTACAATAAAAGTTTAAAAATAGGGCTTGGCGCCAAAGCCAAAAAAGCCTCCGTACCAGAGTTTGGGATTTACAACCCCTTCGAAGAAATAGCTCAGAAAGGTTTAGGTACCATTGCGCACCGTGATGCTTGGGATATTTTCGATCAAATTATGCTTTCCGAAACTTTAATTCGTTCCGATTTCTCCAGCTATCGTTTCTGGAAAGCAGGTATTTATAACAAGGCTTTTTTGATACAAAGCAGTGGGCAATACAAAGGATATCCGTTGCGTCATTCAGTATCCGAAATTGGTTTCAGCGATCACTTTCCCGTTTATATTTATTTAATCAAACAAAAATAAGGCTAAGCTACCTTCGTTTTTTTGTCAAAAATTAGTCGCTTGATTCATTTAAAATCTTAGTACCTTAGTGGCTTAGTAACTTTGAAACTCATACTAAAATGGCAATCGCAAAACCTTTCAACCTCAATGCATGGATTAATGAGAACCGTCACCTTCTTAAACCGCCCGTGGGGAACAAAAATTTATATACAGAGTCTGGTGATTATATCGTTATGATTGTTGCTGGTCCAAACGCCCGTAAAGACTATCATTACAACGAAACGGAGGAGTTGTTTTACCAACTTGAAGGTTCTATAAAGGTAATTATTCAAGAAGATGGAGAGCGCAAGGAAATGGAATTACATCCTGGCGACATGTATCTTAATCCAGCCAAAACGCCTCATTCGCCTGTGCGTTCCGAGGGTTCTATAGGGCTTGTCATAGAAAGAAAAAGAGCCGGACAAGGATTTACAGATGGCCTGCTTTGGTTTTGTGATTCGTGCAACCACAAACTTCATGAAGTTTATTTTGAACTGCACAATATCGAAAAAGATTTCCTGCCGCATTTCAAACATTTCTATAATTCAGAAAGCTTGCGCACTTGCGATTCGTGCGGCACAGTCATGCAGGCCGATCCTAAATTTGTTTCTAAAGACTAGTTTTTTTAGGAGCTTTTTCCCGTCATCCGCTGTATTCCCGATTAAAAAAACTACGGCCGAGAAAGCCTTGTTTTTTAAAATCGGGAGATGCCGCTACTACCGGGGCTAGAACAAAATAAAATACCAAAGTGTATTTTTCAAGCTTAAATCAATATATTTGTAAAAAAATATAACAATATTTAATAAAAAAGTTACAATGATAACAATAGCAGATCAATTCGGAATGAAAGAAGCATTGGCGCAATTGGGCGTACAACCCATAAACGAAGGAACGTCAACAGGAATAAATCATTTTTCAAACGGTGAAATTCTAGAAAGTCATTCACCAGTAGATGGCCAGCTGATAGCTTCGGTAAAAACAACAACCGCTGCCGATTATGAAAAAGTAATGCAGACTGCTACTGAGGCATTCAAGACTTTTAAAACAATGCCAGCGCCACAACGCGGTGAAATTGTACGCCAGTTTGGTGAAAAATTACGTAAAAATAAAGAAGCTTTAGGCAAGTTAGTTTCCTATGAAATGGGGAAATCATTGCAAGAAGGATATGGAGAAGTTCAAGAAATGATAGACATCTGTGATTTTGCAGTAGGATTATCTCGTCAATTACACGGTTTAACCATGCACTCTGAACGTCCTGGACATAGAATGTATGAACAATACCATCCAATGGGAGTTGTGGGAATTATTTCAGCTTTCAATTTCCCAGTAGCAGTTTGGGCTTGGAACACAGCATTAGCATGGATTTGCGGCGATGTTTGCGTTTGGAAACCATCTGAAAAAACACCTCTTTGTGGTATTGCTTGCCAAAATATTATTGCCGAAGTAATAAAAGAAAACAACCTTCCTGAGGGAATTTCTTGTTTGATCAACGGAGATTATAAAGTAGGCGAAATGATGACTAACGACAAACGCGTTCCATTAATTTCTGCGACAGGTTCTACTCGTATGGGTAAAATTGTAGCGCAAGCGGTTGCTGCTCGCCTTGGAAAATCATTGTTAGAACTAGGTGGAAACAATGCCATCATTGTAACTCCTGATGCCGATATAAAAATGACAGTTATTGGTGCTGTATTTGGTGCTGTAGGAACAGCAGGACAACGTTGTACTTCAACTCGTAGATTGATAATTCACGAAAGTATTTATGATACGGTAAAAGATGCCATGGTATCGGCTTACAAGCAATTGCGTATTGGTAATCCATTAGATGAAAATAACCATGTTGGGCCATTAATTGATACTCATGCTGTAGAAATGTATAATAAAGCATTAGAAAAAGTGGTTGCCGAAGGTGGAAAAATTCTTGTAGAAGGTGGAGTACTTTCTGGTGAAGGATTTGAAAGTGGTTGTTATGTAAAACCAGCTATTGCTGAGGCTGATAACACTTTTGAAATTGTACAACACGAAACTTTTGCACCTGTATTGTACTTATTAAAATATTCAGGAACGGTAGAGAATGCCATTGCAATTCAAAACGGAGTAGCACAAGGATTGTCATCGGCAATTATGACCAACAATTTGCGTGAAGCAGAATTGTTTTTATCAGTAACGGGTTCTGATTGTGGTATTGCAAACGTAAACATTGGAACTTCTGGAGCCGAAATTGGAGGTGCTTTTGGAGGAGAAAAAGAAACTGGTGGCGGTCGTGAGTCTGGCTCCGATGCTTGGAAAGTGTATATGAGAAGACAAACCAATACCATCAATTACACTACGAGTTTACCCTTAGCGCAAGGAATCAAATTTGATTTGTAATCGAATAAATAGAAATACTAAAAAAGGCAATTTGAAATTTCAAATTGCCTTTTTTTTATTTTAAAATAGTTTTGTTTTACAAATTGAAAGAAGCGCCTACATTAAAAGTAAACTGATTGTTTAATTTGTCAAAACCGATAGGATTCGTTTTGTAGCTAGCAATAGGAATTCCAGCTTCGGTAAAAATTCCGAAACCTTCAGTAAAGAAATAACGGAAACCCAAGTGAGCACCAAAATTGCGCAAACCTAAATCAAGACCAGGATAGATATCCATTTTTGGGTCTAGTTCAAATACATTTCCTAAATTAGCGTTAAACCTTCCTTTTACGTCAATTCTATCTCCAAATTCTGGTTTGCTTCCCAGCGCATCATTCGACACAGATAATAAATAAGAAGACGCAATCCCGAAAGACATGTTTTCACCCAAACCAAAATCTGTTGCAACTCTTATTCCTGAACCTCCATTTTGAATTGTTGCACCAAGGTCAAATTTCACATCTCCAGCCCCTTTAAAAGCTTGAGCTTGTGATAGTCCAACCGTTAATAGCAACGCTAGTGTAATAATCTTTTTCATACTTATTTTTTTTTAATGGTGTAAAAGTACTGCAATAATAATTAATTCCTTCCTTTTTCGTCAAAATACAATTGATGTAAAGGCTCACTTTGCCAGAACTCTTTAGTATCCACATCAAGTATGGTTAGCGCTCCTTTAAAAGCAGCTCCTGTGTCTACGTTCCATACATTTGCTTTTTGTACGGGAGTGGTTTTACCTATACGGGTCACAGGAGTGTGTCCTATGTAAATTTCTTCATATAATGTAAAACGTTTCGGGTAAAAAGGGTGGTCTGTTTTCATTCTATCGTCAAGAGCTAGCGCTGTTTCCCACAACGTTCTATCCCAGTAAAATTGTCCCGGAAAATATTCAAAATTAACTCCGTTTATATTTGTGAAACCAGCATGAACATACAAACGTCTTTTATCATCAAGATGGTAATTTTCTAATGATTTTAAAAAAGCAATGTGTTTTTGTTTTGTAACTACACTTACAAGTTCATAGGCGTTTACGGTTGCTTCACCGCCATGTTTATACCATAATAGATTGTCTTTACTCTCATCAAGCCATTCTAGTAACAAATCATCGTGATTGCCACGTATACAAATACAATTTTGTTTTGTTTGTAAATCTATAATAAAATCTAGTACTTGAGGGGATTGACTCCATCCATCAACATAATCACCTAAAAAAATAAGTTTATCTTTTGTGGTAACTTTGGCTCTTTCCATAATTTGATGTAGAGCTCTTAAACCACCATGGATGTCGCCTATTACAAGTGTCCTCATGTACTTATTGTTTTTTTTAGTATTGCAAAAATACTAGAAAATTATTCTATTTTTCACTTTATTTATATTACAAAATTCGCACCTCTTTTTTTAAATGCAAATAGTATTTAAAGGTGTTTTTTAATTTTTTTAATCATGTAGTTTTGTATTATAAAAATCACGGTTTTAGG
>NZ_QKNZ01000182.1:0-686 GCF_014156605.1 Flavobacterium sp. SOK18b | reverse complement strand
GTTAACAAATAAAGCCAGAGAAATAAAAAATAATGCGCCAATTTATAATCTACCAACGTATCAAATAAGAACAATCAAAACTGATATTTCAGAATCAATAAAACAAGGCGAATTAGAAACTGAGGATATAACAGAATTAAAAAAACTATTAAAAGAAGAAGAAAAAGTTACAATCACAAGTTTACAAGAATTTAAGCCCGATTTTTCCAATCAATTAAATCAAGTAAATGAATTATTAAAAAAACAAATTAAACCAAGTGATCCAATAACTGAATTGGTTAATAATAGTCTTTTGCAGGAATGGGTTCGTCAAGGTATTGATAAACACAAAAATTTAAGAGATACTTGTGGTTTTTGTGGTAATCCAATTGATGATAATTTGTGGGCAAAACTTGATGCTCATTTTAGTAAAGAATCAGAAGACCTTCGTAAAGAAATAAGATTAAAAGTCGATAAACTAGAACAATCAAAAATTAATTTATCTGATTTTTTTACTCTTTCGAAAGAAATCTTTTATGCAAATCTTCATTCTCAATTTGACACATTACAAAAACAATGGAATTCTACGACCAAAACTTATATTAAAAATATTGATATTTTAATTTCCCAGTTAATTGACAGAGAAAAAGATATTTTCAAAGAACGAGAAATTGTTCAAGTAACTGATGTTTCAGAAACAATCTTTG
>NZ_QKNZ01000181.1:0-813 GCF_014156605.1 Flavobacterium sp. SOK18b | reverse complement strand
ACAATTAGCAATCCCAACTCCAGAGCATTATTTACCTTTGATTTATACTTTGGGTTTAAAAGGAAAACAAGAGGAGCTCAGTTTGTTCAATGAATTAGAAATAATGCAAACAGCGAAGTAATTTTAAATATTTATATGTTCAATATTTAATTACAGAAAACAAAACTATGAAAAATGAATATAAAAAGTATATTGACAATTTCTTTTCAACATTACTTGAATATAAACATACAACTAGTAGGGTAAATAAAATTCTGATTTTGGATTATCAAAAGTATACAGAAATAGGATCAACATATAGTGCAAATTCAACTTTATTTTTAAGCGATTGGACAGGCGAAACTGATAATGGATGGGCATTGCCTTTTCATTCAGGTATATTTAAAGAAACTTTAAAAGAAAATTATAAAAATGAAATTTTAAATATTTTGTCAAGAGAATTTTGTCTGATTTATTCTCAATGTTATGAAGCTCTTGAAAAATATTTTAAGGACTGTGTTTTGTATAAATCTGAAAACAATATAGAATTTGAGGAATACATTAAAAGAAAATTTAAAATTCAAGAAAGTATTAAAAGAGAGGATCTAAAAGGAGGTGAAAGGCTCTTTAGATTAATAAAAAAAATGGGAAATAAATCACTTCAGGATTTTTCCAAAAGTAATAATGCAAATATAAAATTTGGTGAACTTATAAATATTTTATCTGAAGCAAGACATTGTATAGTTCATTCAAAATGTATTATACATAAAAATAAAATTAGTAAAACAGACTATCACTTTGAAATTTTTAAATATCTTTTCAATTATTGTGAGA
>NZ_QKNZ01000180.1:0-933 GCF_014156605.1 Flavobacterium sp. SOK18b | reverse complement strand
ATTTATTTTTATAAAGGACACATCCTAGAGAGCCATTCTTTTTTATAAAAGTATTTGCTTCGGTATTCCATGACACTGCCTGATTGTTTGTTATTATAAAAAGACCTTTATCCAAAGTAGTGGCTAGGATCTTATTTTTTTCTAATTCAACCATGCCCCAAATTTCTGAATTATTTAAAGTGTTTAATCCTTTAAGATAATTCAGTTTGCCATTTTTATATTCTAAAATTCCAGATGAAATATCTTGAATATACAATTTGGAATTGGTTAGAAATGAGAATTGAAATCTTTTTGGTGCATTTATGATTTTAATTTTGTTGTTTTTGTAAATAAAGATTCGGTCAAAGGATTGAAAAATAACTTCATCTTTATAGAGATGTATTTTCCAGATAAAGTCAATTATTCCTAATGTTTTTTTATCTAATGAAGTGGAAATAGAAAAATATTCGAGTTTCCCTTTAGAATTGGCTTTAAAATAACCAAACTCATTATAACAGCCCACATAAATTTTTCCGGTTGAGTCTACTTTTAAACATTTAATTGCATCCGAATTTTTTGCTTTGTATTTGTTCCATTTTGACCCGTCAAACTGCAAAAGACCGTCATTATTTCCAAAATAGAGATTGCCATTCTTATCTTGGTCAATATCCCAATTTTGTGTTCCTCCCTTATATTCTGTTCTGGTATAATTCTTTATAAGGGGCAGACCAATTTTTTTTACTTGTCCAAAAAATGATACTGGTAGGCAAAGTAAAATAGAAATCAATATAAGTTTAACCAATTTAATGTTATGATCTTTTTTACTATTTTGGGTTTGCATATGATTTATTTAATTATTTGGAATGGGATAAATTACATTTTCAAATGTCTTTTGAGCTGAATCTAAGGCTCTTTTGCAGATTTTGAGCTAAAGTATTTAATTTATAGTAATTG
>NZ_QKNZ01000017.1:15973-16314 GCF_014156605.1 Flavobacterium sp. SOK18b | reverse complement strand
TTTGTTTAAGCCTTTTCTCTGCAAGTTGAGCACTTTTCTCTTCATTGTCAGAATTTAAAGCATTGTAAATAACGTCATGATAAAACAAAGTAAATAATACCGTATCCCAATTTTCAATTTTTTCTTTAACAAAAAGAAGTTGTTTATATAAGTTGTCTAAATGGGAAAGATTATGATAATGTCTTTTTTTGTCTGTATAATTTTGGTCAATTTCATTCCATAGTTCATTTGTCAAACTTTCATCGTCTGTGTACTTCGTCAATAAATTTGAAAATGTTTCTTTTAACACAGTGTCTTTTTTAAAATTACGCCTAACGTTCTCGCGCTACAAGCAGTTTGGG
>NZ_QKNZ01000017.1:0-15932 GCF_014156605.1 Flavobacterium sp. SOK18b | reverse complement strand
ATTGCTTGTAGCGTGTGTTATGGGCAGTAAAATTATAGACTAATTCCTATTCCACAATTATTGGCTATAATATTACTTAATTTGTATCTTAAAATATCATCAATAAAAACCTCAAAATAGTCTGGATTTCCACATATTTTATAGTTTTCAATCTGCATTATTAGCCTATTAATTATAATTAAATCTGGCGGATTTACAACTAATTCCAAACATATCTCTTTATGTCTTTCACGGATTGTAATTGTATTTCCTTCTGCAGTAATATCCCAATTATCTGAATAGGCGAACCATTCATTATCTATTATTTCTAAAGATTTTTCGCCTTTTGAGTTATAAAAAATTGCAGACAGAAGAAAGAATTTTTCTGATTCAGATTTAATTATTTTAAATAATGGTTTTCCTTTAACCATTATCGGAATAGGAGTATTCATAATAAGTGATCCAGCAAACTTTATTTTCGGGTAATTATTGCCAATATCAAAAAAATCATTACTATATCCTTTTTGCAAGCAAATTGGATTCTGCATTGCATCCTTAATTTTTTCTTTGGACCACATTCCTCGTGTTACCTTGGAGTGACAATTTGGGCATAATAAAGTAATAGATGTTGGATCATGTTTTTCTGCCTCTTTAAATTCTGGTTCAACATGTTCGTATTCGATTATTCCTAATCCACATACTACACATCCAAAGCCGGAATTTTGCCGAATTTCCCTTTTTATTTCTGAGGGGATGGTACGAGATAATCCATATTTATTGGTCATAGCGTGTTCTGTTTATTGCCCATAACGTTCTGGCGCTTGGCGAGGTTGGGGATTAAATAAGCCTTAACTTTCGGTTAAAGACTAATTTTGCAGATACAAAACCATCTTTAAATTCAGCCCAAAACCCCAATCTTGCCAAACGGCTGTTATGCCTTGTTTATCTTTTTCTGCTCAATTATTTTTTCCACTAAATCTCGGAACGTTTTCACTTCTCCGATTAGTAATTCTTGTCTTTCAGGTTCAAAAATGTTAATTGATTTCCAAAATCCTTTTGTTCTTGTTTTGGCTCTTATTTTCGTTTCAATTTTTTCTATTGGTCTTGTTCCTGTCAAAGTAATTTCTTCCAAAACTGGTGAAAAATATTTATCCATATATTCAACCAAACTTGAAGAAGGTTTGAGTTCCAAAACATCAACACCTTTTTGTTTTAAGTTTCTTTTTATCGTCAAAAATACACCCGCTTTAATACAAGGTTGTCCAAATAGTTTCTTTGGTTCGTAACTGTCTTTTACTGCGTGATTGGAAATTAGTTCACAAACATCAATTAGTTTTCTGCTTTTTGCGGGTTCTAAATTGTCAAACCATTCTTTTTCGGTTATGTCAATTCGGAATTCTTGATTAAGAAATTCACCTAGTTTCTTCCATTCTAATAAGTCGTTAGCCCATCTCCATTCTCTTATTGTCATTTCGGCTGTTATTTCTGCCCACGGGTCTGCTTCGCAGTCAAGTGGACTACAAAGTCTATGTTGTTCTTTGAAAATTTCAAGAACTTCTTCTGTCGAATATTTTTCTGTAGTTTCTTTCATTTCAAAATAAGGCATAACGTTCCCGCGCTACAAGCAGTTTGGGACTAAATTAAGCGCATTATTCGGATTTGCCAAATCTTCCAAATACAAAACCACTTTCAAATTAAGCCAAATACCCAAATTGCTTGTAGCGTGTGTTGGCGGTAGTTTATTTGTATATGTGTCTTACAATTTCTTCTTTTATTTCATCATAAAAATAGCCGTCATCGAAAAATTCATTTGTCAAATTAACATCATAATTCTTAACAATGTCTTGAAGAATTTCTAAAAAAGAGATTAATGT
Source organism: Flavobacterium sp. SOK18b (assembly GCF_014156605.1). NCBI lineage: Bacteria > Pseudomonadati > Bacteroidota > Flavobacteriia > Flavobacteriales > Flavobacteriaceae > Flavobacterium > Flavobacterium sp. SOK18b. The sequence continues at coordinate 14,079 of NZ_QKNZ01000017.1, read as the reverse complement.
TCTTCGGGAGTTTTTACAATTTATATAAAAGAGTTCTTTTGCAACATTGTTTTCGTAGTAATAGAATCTAAAATCAAAAGTGCAATATGAAATAAGTGTCTTTTTTTCGATTCTATTATATTTAAAAACAAACGCAGAAATACCATTTTTGATTAAGCTAATTATTATTTCTTTGGACTCATTATGTTTACTATATCCATTATATAATTCTTGCTTATTTATTTTCAAATCTATGTCTGGCATCATGCGGGTTTTTTGGATTTATATATAACACCATTTTACGGTTAAAATCTGGATTGTCTAACATTATCGCATTCTTTCTTTTATAAATGTATATGTTATTGTTGTATGTGTATTCCGCTATCGGTACATAATATGTTTTTGAAATCTCAGGATTCTTAGGACTGCCAATTGTATCACGCCATCTAATTCTTTCTTCATAGAATTTAATCTCGCCTTTCACGGAAATAAATTCTTTAGGGATGTAAGCATCTTTGAAATATAAAATTGCACTAACTAAAATACATAAAACAAAAAAAGAAAAGATAATGGTTATGAACATAAAATTAGATTTATGGTGTGGTGAACTAAGGCATTGAATACTATCGGTTCTGTTAAATTACCGCCAACGTTCTCGCGCTACAGCGGGTTTGGGACTAAATTAAGCTCTATTTTCGGATTTGCCAAATCATCCCAAATACAAAACCAACTTTCCATTAAGCCAATTGCCCAAATCCGTTGTAGCGTGTGTTGTAGGCAGTATCATCTTTGTCGCTTTCTAATAGTCAGTACCATATTTTGTAATTTTCAAAATTCTTTTACGTTTCTTTTGAATATTCATTTCCGTTAATTTCAGAATACGGTTCATCAACAAGTAATATTTCAGCAGTTATAACTACGAGAAAAACTTAATTTATATAGTGAAGTTCTATAAATACTTCGAAATTCCTTTTATAAGAAACAAAATACCAACCACAAGTAGTACTGCAGCCGCAAACCAACCTTTAAGAGTTTGCACTTTTGAAAACAAGTCATGGTCAGTTTCTTCAAATAAACTATTTCCGGTAATTTTATAAAGCCATTTCGAATAAAAAAAACCTGTGATAATACTTATTAACGGTAAAATGATGTCTTGGATCATAATTTGTTCATTGTCCTCTAATTCTACAAACGAATCTTTGTATTTTTTAATTTTTTTAGAATTTAAATAATTTTTGAAATCATAAAAGCTATTCGTAATGTTTTTTTCTGTTTTTCCTTGACTATATTTCAATTTGCTAAGGTATGATTCAAAAAAAAATTTTACTTGATTTTCTCAGATATTGCCTACAACTTGTTTATATGCGAAACAAACCTTCGTGTATCCACCCAAATTTGGGTAGATTGGCGAAGGTTTGTTTCGCTTTTTGTATTTTCAAATATAGTAAATTTCTCTTATAAATCATCAAACGGACTTTTAATTTGTTGCAAACTTTTCGTACTTACGTGCGTGTAAATTTCGGTAGTTTTACTGCTGCTATGCCCTAGTAATTCTTGTATATAGCGTAAATCGGTACCACTTTCTAGTAAGTGTGTCGCAAAACTGTGTCGCAACCAGTGCAAAGTGGCTGGATTTGTTATTCCTGTTTTTTTGAGCGCCTGTTTCAATATGAGTTGTAAACTTCTGGCATCATAGGGTTGACCTTTAATTTGTCCTTCAAATAAGTACTTCATGGGTTTGTGAATGATATAATATTCCCGAAGCATTTCTAAAATTTTGGGCGACAATGGAGCAATACGATCTTTTTGGCCTTTTGCTTTTTTTAGTAAAACTAAATTTCTTTTGGAATCGATATGAACGGGTTGCAATGCTAATAATTCACCACAGCGCAAGCCACAACTGTATATGAGAGAAAGCATCATTTTATGCTTGAGGTTGCTGTGGGCATTCAAAATTAGTTTTACCTCTTCTTTGCTTAATACATTGGGTAATACTTTGGCACGTTTTGGTCTATGTATTTTCTCAATGTCAATTTTAGTGTCCATTACTATTTTAAAGAAGAGTTTGATGGCGTTTACAATTTGGTTTTGATAGGATTCAGACAAGTTTTTATGTAGGATGTAATTGTTATTGAATAGGATTACATCATTGTTGTCTATTTCGGGGATGTTTTTTTCTGGAAAAAAGAGCAAAAATGTTTTTAGGGCCTCAGAGTAGGTGGTTATGGTGTTTTGGCTATAGCGTTTGGATTGCAACCATTGTTTGAATTTTTCTAAATAATGAATTGCTTCTAGAGAAATTTGCTGTGTAGGGTCTGGTTGAATTTGAAACTGGATTCGGTTTTCAATAGTATCGGGTATGTGCCACAGTTTTTTTTGTTGGCTCCATCTAGCGCCGCTTATTTGCTTGACTTGTTGAATAAGATCTTGGTTTTTTTCAAAATAGAGAGCAATTCTATTTTCGTCTTTGTGTTTTAAGGGTGCTGCTTTCCAGTTCATTGTGCCTCTTTTTTGGGGTTGAAAGTTACAATTTTTTTTTAAGATTTTTACTCCATCTTGTAGAATGAAGGGGTGTCTTTTTTTGTGTAAGGGATGATCCCGAGTCTTCGGGAGGTATCCTTGTAGTGTAACGGAAAGATAAAGCCGAAAGCCCGACCCGAAGTTTTTACGTAGGGGTACACCCAAAAGGAAATGAATGCTGTTTTGTGGGAATGGAGTGTAGGAAGGTGTTTTTTGATTTGGATTTTGTTTTTTTACCAGTACCAAAAAAAATCCCACCGAAGTGGGACTCTTAAAATGTGGATTGATTTATAAGATGTCGGTTTCTGAAACGGCATGAATTAATTTCTTATTTACAAATTCATCCATCCCCAATGCTGAAAGTTCTCTACCATAACCCGATCTTTTTGTTCCGCCAAAGGGTAAACTTTCGTTTGATTTTGTGGGTTGATTGATGAAAACCATTCCAGAATCGATTTGTTTTGCCATATTTTTTGCTCTTTCCATGTCTTTTGAAAAAATGGAACTTCCTAGACCAAATCGAGTAGCATTGGCCAATTCAATGGCTTCTTCATCATTTTTTACGCGGTAAAAACTGGCTACAGGACCAAATAATTCTTCTTGATACGCGAGCATATCTGGCTTTAAATGGGTTAAAATGGTAGGTTGCATGAAAGCGCCTTTTAAATTTGCTTGCTTTCCTCCAGTAACAACCGTTGCGCCTTGTTTTATGGTGGTGTTTACTTGTTCTAATAAGGTGTCTAGGGCATCTTGACTGGATAATGGTCCTAGTTGTGTTTCTTTGTCCATGGGATCGCCCAGTTTTAAAGCTTCCATTTTTTTAGTAAATTTTTCTAAAAACGCATCGGCTACTTGCTCTAAAACAATAAATCTTTTTGAAGCCACGCAACTTTGTCCGTTATTGATCATTCGGCCTTTAATTGCTAAGTCGGTTGCGCGATCAATATCGGCATCTTCCAAAACAATAAACGGATCATTTCCGCCCAGTTCTAAGACTGATTTTTTAATATTTTTTCCAGCAAATTGAGCAAGTGATGCGCCTGCTTTTTCACTTCCGGTTAAACAAGCACCTTGAATTTTTGGGTTTTCAATTAGTTTCTCAATCTTTTTTGAAGATAAAAACAAGTTGGTGTATAAACCTTTTGGAGCTTGTATTTCGGTAAAAATATCTTGAAATGCTTGGGCACATTGCGGCACGTTTGAGGAATGTTTGAGCACGATGGTATTCCCAATCATTAAATTTGGAGCAACCACGCGGGCAACTTGATAGAATGGAAAATTCCAAGGTTCAACGGCAAGAATAACACCAATAGGCGCTTTGGTCAAAACAGCTTCGCCTACAGCAGTGGTTATTTTTTGGTCGGCTAAAAATTCAGCACCATTTTTGGCATAATATTCAAAAATATTGGCGCAATATTCAATTTCATATTCTGATTGTCCGATTAATTTCCCCATTTCGGTGGTGATCATTTCCGACAATTCTTTCTTTTTGGATCGAAAGGTGGCAGCAATTTTATTTAGTAATGCCGCACGATCTTCGTAGCTTGTTTTTTTCCAGTCTAAGTATGCGTCATGCGCAGTATCAATTGCTTTTTCTAACTGGGAATCTGTAATTTCGTCAAACGTTTTTAGCGTTTCTAAAGTATATGGATTAACGGATTTGATAGCCATAATGATGTTTTTAAGGGATTATTTAGTGTCGCTTTCGCTGTAAAAATTGTTTTCTTCGTCTTCACTGCCCACTTGTTCTTGAGCGTCATCCAGTTCTGAACCAGGAATGTCTAAATCACTTCCAATTCCTTGTGTTGGCAACGCATTTTCGTCCCAAAGTTCTGGTTTATTTTCTAATTTTTTATTATTCGGAATCGCTTCTATATCAATTTCTTTGTCTTGGTCCAATTGAACAAAAATATCCTCTGTGGCTGGATACTCTAATTTTTCCAGGTTTTTCTCAATAATACTTTTAGAACTTTCGGCAGCAACCTTAGTGGTATCCTTTTTCATGATTTCTATGTTTTATTTTTTTGTAATTCGGCTAATAATCCAAATGATCACTGCTACTACGGCAACCACTAAAAATATGCCAACTCCCATTCCAGCTTTAAAGATACCTTCTACTACCGAGCAACTTGTAAAAAAGAATGAAATTAGAACTAAGGGAATGAATTTTTTGAGTAAAGTTTGCATGATTTTTTAATTTTAAATTGTTACCCCAAATTTCATTATTTTTTACTTTAAGAGTGTTACAGTATTTTAGTATTAAGTTATATTATTCTTGTCATAAGTGCTAATAATCATTCAAAATAATAAATCAGTATTAAAAAATCAGAATTCGGTATTCCCAAATTGTAATTCTGTTATCTTTGCCAACAGTAAAAAAGTTATATGAAGTTTGATTTATTAAAAAATGATCCGCTATCTAAGGCCAGAGCGGGAACAATTACAACAGATCACGGTGTGATTGAAACGCCAATTTTTATGCCTGTAGGTACTGTTGCTTCTGTAAAAGGAGTGCACCAAAGGGAATTAAAAAACGATATTAATCCAGATATTATTCTGGGGAATACCTATCACTTATACTTGCGTCCGCAAACTGAAATTCTTGAAAAAGCAGGTGGTTTACACAAGTTTATGAACTGGGATCGCAATATTTTGACTGATTCTGGTGGGTACCAAGTATATTCTTTGAGTGCCAATAGAAAAATTAAGGAAGAGGGCGTTAAGTTTAAATCCCACATTGATGGTTCTTACCATTTTTTCACGCCTGAAAATGTTATGGAAATTCAGCGAACCATAGGTGCTGATATCATAATGGCATTTGATGAGTGTACGCCTTATCCTTGTGATTACAATTATGCCAAGCGCTCCATGAAAATGACGCACCGTTGGCTAGACCGCTGTATCAATCACCTGGACACGTTACCGTTTAAGTACGGGTATGAGCAAACTTTTTTCCCAATTGTTCAAGGAAGTACGTATAAAGATTTACGAAGACAATCAGCTGAATATATTGCCAATTCTAACCAACAAGGTAATGCCATAGGTGGCTTATCTGTAGGGGAACCAGCGGAGGAAATGTATGCCATGACCGAAGTAGTGTGTGAAATATTACCTGAGGATAAACCAAGATATTTAATGGGTGTGGGAACGCCTATAAATATTCTTGAAAATATTGCTTTGGGTATTGATATGTTTGATTGTGTGATGCCTACACGTAATGCCCGTAACGGAATGTTGTTTACGGCTTATGGTACTATAAACATTAAAAATAAAAAGTGGGAAGCTGATTTTTCTCCTATTGATGAAATGGGAATCACCTTTGTAGATACAGAATATACAAAAGCCTATTTGCGTCACCTTTTTGCTGCCAATGAATATTTAGGAAAACAAATTGCTACCATTCACAATCTTGGATTTTACATGTGGTTAGTGCGCGAGGCTAGAAAACACATCTTAGCAGGAGACTTTAAACCTTGGAAAGAGATGATGGTTAAAAACATGAGCCAACGACTATAAAATAATTATGAATTATAAATTATGAGTTAGCGTGTAGCTCATAATTTACATTTCATAATTCATAATTTAAATTATGCTTACAATAATAGACAAATACATTCTTAAAAGATATTTAGCCACATTTGCTGTGATGTTGTTGTTGTTTATTCCAATCGGGATTGTGGTGGATGTATCTGAGAAGATTAATAAAATGCTTGAAAACAAGGTTCCTATTCTTGAAATAGCGCTTTATTATTACAATTTTACGGTTTATTTTGCCAATTCTCTTTTTCCTATATTTTTGTTTTTATCGGTGATTTGGTTTACCTCAAAACTTGCCAATGATACTGAGATTATAGCCATACTGAGTTCAGGTATTTCATTTACCCGATTTTTGAGGCCTTACATTATGGGTGCTTTTATAGTGTCTCTATTTGTACTGTTGATGGGATTTTTTGTGGTACCATCTGCTAGTGAAGGCTTCAATAATTTTAGGTACATGTACTTAAGAGGAGGCGGTAAAGAGGCCATGAGAGGTGATAATACCGATGTGTACAGGCAAATAAATGATACCGATTTTATTTATGTAAACAGTTTTAATACCGATACTAAGACGGCTTTTAGTTTTTCGCTAGAGCGTTTTAAAAATGATAAACTGGTACATAAAATTACAGCTAGTAGAATTACTTGGAACCCAAAAGACAGTACCTACACTTTGTTTGACTATGCAAAAAGAACAGTAGGCCCACTAAATGATGTTATTGTTAAACTCCCAGAAAAGAAAGCTGTTTTTGATTTTGATTTAGAGGATTTAACGCCAGTAGTGTATATAGCGGAGACCTTAAGTTTAGGCAAACTGAATGCTTTTATAGACAAAGAACGCGAGCGGGGTTCTTCAAACATAAATGTATATCTCGTAGTCTTGTATAAAAAGTATAGTGTGCCCATTTCAGCATTTATTTTAACCATTATTGCAGTTGCTGTTTCATCCATGAAACGTAGAGGCGGAATGGGAACCAATCTAGCCATAGGAATTGCACTTGCTTTTTCATTTGTGTTTTTTGATAAAATCTTTGGGGTACTGGCAGAGAAGTCCAGTATTCCTCCATTACTAGCCGTATGGTTACCCAATATTGTTTTTGGAATTTTAGCCATTTATTTACTACGAAATGCAAAACGATAATTTAAAAAGTTATTTAAACCTCCATTTAATTGTTTTTATATGGGGTTTCACCGCCATTTTGGGCGCTTTAATTACTATATCTGCTGATGCATTGGTATGGTTTAGGATGTTCTTTGCAGGGATTTTTATAGCCGCTTTTTTAGTATTTTCAAAAAAATCTTTTAAAGTTCCGGTAAAGTCATTATTGAAATTAATGTTTGTAGGATTGTTAATTGCCTTGCATTGGATCTTTTTCTTTAAAGCCATTCATGTCTCAAATGTGTCTATAACATTATCGGTGTTTTCATTAGGTGCTTTTTTTGCATCCATATTGGAGCCCTTGTTTTATGGCAGAAAAGTTTTGTGGTATGAAGTTTTTTTTGGACTCATCATCATTGCCGGGTTAGCCTTAATAATGCAAGTAGAAATCAACTATCTTGATGGGATGTTGTATGCACTCGTATCTATATTACTAGGAGTTTTATTTACCTTGATGAACGGTAAATTAATCGCTAATCACGATCCTTCGGTTATTTCTTTTTATGAGTTTGTAGCGGGAGTTGGATTTATATCTGCCTACTTTTTTATACAAGGAAAGTTTACAGCCGCTTTTTTTGAAATGACAGTAAACAACTGGATTCTAATATTAATACTTGCCTCAGTGTGTACCGCTTATGCTTTTACCGCCTCGGTCAAAGTAATGCAAAAACTCACGCCTTATACCGTTATGCTTACCACAAATTTAGAGCCTGTTTACGGGATAATCTTGGCTTATTTTATTTTGGGTGGCAAAGAAAAAATGAGTTTTGAGTTTTACATTGGTGCCATAATAATTGTCATTACTGTGATTCTTAACGGAGTGATCAAACACTACCAGAAATCCAAAACGACATAGCTTTTGGTACGCTTTAGGAATCAAAATTTTTCACATAAATAGTAAATTAACCTTTTTGAACGATTTAAAATTTTATATTTGCTGTTCGAAATAAAAACAAAAACGCAAAAATCCTATGGAATATTTAGATTTTGAGCTTCCAATAAAAGAACTTGAAGATCAATTGGACAAATGTCTTATTATTGGTGAAGAATCAGATGTTGATGTAACGAATACTTGCAAACAAATCAGCAAGAAACTAGAAGAGACAAAAAAGAATATTTATAAAAACTTAACGGCTTGGCAACGTGTTCAGCTTTCTAGACACCCAAATAGGCCTTATGTTTTAGAGCATATTACGAATCTTACCAAAGGTACCTTTTTGGAACTTTTTGGGGATAGAGGGTTTAAGGACGACAAAGCAATGATAGGTGGTCTTGGACAAATTAATGGACAATCGTTTATGTTTGTTGGTCAACAAAAAGGGATCAATACTAAAATGCGTCAGTTTCGTAATTTCGGGATGGCAAATCCAGAAGGATATAGAAAAGCATTGCGCTTGATGAAAATGGCCGAGAAATTTGGTATTCCAGTGGTAACACTTATTGATACTCCAGGAGCTTATCCAGGTCTTGAGGCCGAAGAGCGCGGACAAGGAGAAGCTATTGCGAGAAACATTTTTGAGATGATTAACTTGAAAGTGCCAATTATTACTATTATTGTAGGTGAAGGTGCTTCAGGTGGTGCATTAGGAATAGGAGTAGGGGACAAGGTATATATGATGGAAAATACATGGTACTCTGTTATTTCGCCAGAATCTTGTTCGTCTATTTTATGGAAAAGTTGGGAGTACAAAGAACAAGCTGCCGATGCTTTGAAACTGACTTCAGCTGATATGAAAAGGCAAAAATTAGTTGATGATATTATACCAGAACCGTTAGGTGGAGCTCATTATGATAAAGAAACTACCTTTAAAACAGTAGAGCAGTATATCTTAAAAGGCTATAATGAACTGAAAGACTTATCAACAGCTGATCTTATAGCTCAGAGAATGGAGAAATACAGTAAAATGGGAGAGTTTAAAGAATAAAATCTTACAAATTTATAGTTCATCCGTCTCGTACTAAAACCTAGGTCGAGACGGATTTTTTTTTGGGTTATGAACAAAAAATAGTTAGTTATCAACATTTATTTGTAACAACTCATCGCTGATTTTTTTTTAATTTATGTTACTTTCGCCTTATGGAAAATTTCAGAAATATTAATCCTGTAAAGGTTGATAAAAGCACAATAATAAGCTTAGAAAAAGGAAAATTGCAGCCTCAAGTACTGGAACTAGAGGAAGCTGTTCTAGGTGCAATGATGATCGACAAAAAAGGGGTTGATGATGTAATTGATATTTTGCAACCAGATGCTTTTTACAAAGAAGCACACAAGCATATTTTTGAAGCCATCGTGCAATTGTTTACTGAGACACAACCTATAGATTTATTGACGGTATCGGCTCAGCTGAAGAAAAACGCAAAACTAGAGTTGGCAGGTGGCGATTTCTATTTAATTCAGCTTACGCAAAAGATATCCTCATCAGCGCATATTGAATTCCACTCTAGAATTATACTTCAAAAATTCATTCAGCGAAGTTTAATTCGGATTTCAACTGAAATTATTGAAGACTCCTATGATGAAACTACAGATGTTTTTGATTTATTAGACAGAGCCGAATCGAAGCTTTATGAAGTTACTCAAGGAAATATAAAACGAAGTTCAGAAACCGCGCAAAGTCTTGTACTGCAGGCCAAAAAACGTATTGAAGAAATTGCAGGTCAAGAAGGATTAAGTGGTGTAGCCACTGGTTTTGATAAGCTAGACAAAATTACTTCAGGATGGCAACCAAGTGATTTAATTATTATTGCTGCAAGACCCGCCATGGGAAAAACAGCATTTGTATTATCAATGGCTAGAAATATGGCTATTGATTTTAAAATGCCAGTTGCCTTGTTTTCTTTAGAGATGGCATCGGTGCAATTAATTACACGTTTAATTTCATCAGAGACCGGATTATCATCTGAAAAATTACGTACTGGAAAGCTTGAAAAACACGAGTGGGAACAGTTAAGTACCAAGGTTAAAAATTTAGAAAAAGCACCTCTTTTTATAGATGATACTCCTTCCTTATCTATTTTTGATTTACGTGCCAAGGCCAGACGTTTGGTATCACAACACGGTATCCGCATTATTATTGTAGATTATTTGCAATTAATGACTGCTGGAGGTAGTGGTAAGGGCGGCGGAAACCGAGAGCAAGAAATATCTACTATTTCCCGAAATTTAAAAGCATTGGCTAAGGAATTGAATGTGCCCGTTATTGCACTTTCTCAACTTTCGCGTGCGGTAGAAACGCGTGGTTCAAGTAAACGTCCGTTACTGTCTGATTTACGTGAATCTGGAGCTATTGAGCAGGATGCTGATATTGTATCCTTCTTGTACCGTCCGGAGTATTATAAAATTGACGAATGGGATGATGACGAAGCTTCGCCAACCACAGGTCAAGCCGAAATCATGATTGCTAAACACCGTAATGGTAGTATAGAAAACGTACGATTAAAGTTTATAGGTCACTTAGGTAAATTTGATAATCTGGAGGATTATAGTGGCGGTTATGATGATTTGCCTTCTAGTATGAACCAAGATGACAATCCTTTTATTACAAAAAATTTGCCTTCAGCAAATGAAGCTTTTGGAAGTAATTTTAATGATGATGAAGATGATAGTGATGTACCCTTTTAAAAGCATATCTTGCTAATCTAAAAAATGCCCTCTAAAATTTTTTTGAGGGCATTTTTTATTTAAATTAGTAAAGTATTAATATTAATTTAATTACATGCTTTTTCGAAAATAATGAATATATTAGCAACTCTTATTTAGTAAAGTAACTACTATAAACTAACCAAAACCAAAAGACTATGATCAACGAAAACTTATCCGATCCTATTGAAGTTTCATTACAAACTGCTGAAAAGTGGACCAAAGCTTACAGAGGTAATCAAGAACTTGAAGATGCAAGCAAGAAAGTAAATGCTTTTTTAATTCCAAGAGAAAGTCTAGAAGCGGTATTAGCCTTAAAAACAGATGCTGTGCGTGCCTATATGGGTATAAATGATAAAAAAGAAAAAACACTAATCTTTGTAGGAGCAAATAAAGATGAAACGGGTATTTACAGAGATGTTTTTGGCACTTTGGGAACTGAAAAAGATGCTGACTTAGATGAAGATATTAGTATTGTATATGATGCTTCTAGACCTTGCCCTCCACACGGCGACCCAGATAGTCCATTGCAAAATTAATAGTAATGGGTTTAATAGTAAATTACGTAGGTTATTTCATATTAATACTTAATTTTATTTTATATTGGGGAGGTTTTTCTAAACATGGGAAAACCTTTCAGTATCTTTTTTATTATCTTACAGTTTTAGTTATTGTACAAGTAAGTATGGAAATTTTAGTGTTACAAAGTAAAAATAACTTATTTCTAGTTCATGCTTATTTTATCGGACAGTTTTTGTGTTTGGGATTTTTTTATAAATCATTAATGAAGACAAAAACACAAGTTGCTATAATACAATACAGTATGCTTGTAGGTTGTGTGTTACTTATTGTTGATTATGCAGTCAATCCTGAACAATTTTTTAAGTTTAATTTACTTGAAATTGCTCTTACCTCATTACTTGTTGTTTTGTATGCTGTAATGCATTTGTACAACATGTTGCTAGAACATAAGCAATATTACTTTTTAACTATAGGAATAATCACTTATTTATTAGCTAGTACCGTTCTTTTTTTTGTAGGAAACATAACGACAGGATTAAGTGATGAGTTTAAATTATTGACTTGGAATGTAAATTCATTTTTAGTAATTCTTTTTCAATTGCTTATTTTAGTCGAATGGAAAAAAAGTTTTTCTAAAAAAGCATTAAGAATTTATAATGGAAGAAAGTCAAATGTATGAAAAAGAGATTGTTGCGGTAATATTGTATACCTCTCTATTTTTTATACTACTAGCTGTAGGTTTAATCGTTTTTTTTTATTTTTCTCGTAAACGTATCATTGAAAAAGAATTAGAGAAAAAAGATTTAGAAATTCAATTTAAACAAGAGCAAATTCAAGCTGTAATTCTAACACAAGAAGAAGAACGAAAAAGAATTGCTCAGGATTTACATGACGATATAAGTTCAAAATTGAATGTGGTAGCCTTAAACAGTCATTTGTTAAACAGTCCTAATTTGACAGAAAAGGAAGTTCAGGAAATAACACAAAATATAATTGATTTAACCGGCAAGGCATTAGATAGCTCTAGAAAAATTGCACACGGATTACTACCGCCTGTTTTAGAAAAATTTGGTTTGCACGCAGGAGTCGAAGAATTGTGTCTAGAGTTTAGCAGTTCAAAGTCTGTAAAGGTAAATTATAGCTGTAGAACGGAATTCAACATAGCAGAAAATGATCGTCATTTACATGTGTTCAGGATTTTACAGGAACTAATGAATAATTCATTGCGTCATGGAAAAGCAACTAAGATTGCTATTCTTTTTGAGGAAAATGAAAATGTAAAGCAATGCACGTATTCAGATAATGGCATAGGTTTTCTAATGCATAATTCCGAAAACATGAAAGGTTTAGGAATGAAAAATATTGAAAGCCGAATTGCTTTTTTAAAAGGCACTATCGATATAAAATCAGCACCAAATGAGGGAGTTATAATTATTTTTAATTTTGAATGATGAAAAATAGCATAAAAATTATTATAGTTGATGATGAAATACTTTTTAGAAAAGGAATTTCATTTTTATTGGATAGAGAAGACGATATGGATATAATTTATGAAGCGTCTAATGGTGAAGAGCTCTTAAATTTTCTTGAAAACAACCCAGATAATCACCCTGACATTATCATAATGGATTTGAAAATGAAAGGCATTAATGGCGTTGAGGCTACAAGAATTATTCATACTGCTTATCCTTGCATAAAAATTATTGCTTTAACAAGTTACAATACTAAATCTTTTATATCAAACATGATTGCTGTAGGAGCGGTAGCATATTTAATAAAAAACACAACTCCGCAAGAGCTTTTAGTGACTATAAAGGAAGTGGCCGTAAGAGGATATTACTACACGGATTACATTATGAAGGTAATTCAAGAGGATATTTCATCGGTAAAAAAACCTAAGTGTTTATTGGATTCTAACTTTTTGACAACTAGGGAAATTCAAGTATTAAAACTTATTTGTGATCAAAAAAGTAGTACTGAAATTGCAGACGCTTTGTTTATAAGTCCAAGAACTGTTGAAGGGCATAGAAATAATTTGCTTTTGAAAACAGAATCAAGAAATATTGCAGGTTTAGTATTATTTGCAATTCAAAACGAAATCATGGCTATTGATTGATATTGTTTCAAACGTATGCTATTCCGTAAAATATAGCTCAATAACGGAAAAAGTTTCGTTTTTATTTAAATGAAGGCACCTTAATTATTTTTTGACTGATAAAGTGTTTCATTGTTTCCTGCAGTTGCTCGTGTAACAAGTCAATGTCATAAAAATTAAAAAGAATTTTTTTTAAGGTAATGCTTTGAATTACAAAATGGATCCTATAATCCATTTCACTAATTGACATTTTTTTTACAAACTTAGAATAAAAAGGATTTTCAAAATGGATAGTACCCACTCGCAGGGTAGACTTTTTTAGAATCCCAAACTCAATATCATTTAATGAAATTGCTGTACCCGCAATTCGAATTCTTTTAAAAGTTTTAATTCTGTCTTGATTTACATTCTCTTTTTTCAGGATTAAAAAGTATGCATAGTAAATATTGATCCAGAATGTTTTTTTTAAATCATCGGTATTTAAGTTTTTTTCTAATTTATCAGCACGAGTGAAATAAAGCTGTCGTCTTAATGAGCTTGAATCCCCATTTGATTGAGCGACAGATAAAATTTCAGCTGATAAATTGGTGTAATAATTTTTCAAAATTATTTTGTTTTAAAATTATT
>NZ_QKNZ01000179.1:0-624 GCF_014156605.1 Flavobacterium sp. SOK18b | reverse complement strand
GATTTAAAAATTAAAAGATTAAAAAAACTAGTACTACCTTTTAATTTTCTATTTGAAAATTTTCTACTTCTATAACTTCTCCAGCTTGTAAATCGTTGAGATGTACATTGCCAACTCGAACACGAACCAAGCGTAAGGTGGGGAATCCAACAGCTGCAGTCATTTTTCGTACTTGACGAAATTTACCCTCATTTACAATAATTGAAGCCCATGTTGTAGGTCCGTGTCTTTCATCCCTAATTTTTTTTCCGCGTGGGCCAAAATTAGGAATTTCATTCAAAATAAAAGCTTGACATGGCTTGGTTTTATATTTAGTTCCATTAAAACCAATTTCAACTCCCTCTTTTATTTCATCAATAGCTTGCTGCGTGATGACACCATCTACTTGCACATAGTATTCTTTATCGACTTTCTTACTTCTAATTGCTTCACTTTCTTTACCGTCGGTTGTCAAGAGCAATAACCCTTCAGAGTCTTCATCTAATCGACCGATAGCCATAGTGCCCTCTGGAAAATCATAGAGTTCGCCCAACAAGCGTTTTTTTCGTTTGAGTTCATAGATAAACTGACTTAAATAGCCATAAGGCTTGTGAATGATGAAATGGCGGTGCATGGATTAAAATC
>NZ_QKNZ01000178.1:0-539 GCF_014156605.1 Flavobacterium sp. SOK18b | reverse complement strand
AGTCGTGTTGGAGTTTTTTTATATTTTACCGTCCGCTTTTATGGATGCTTTCTTTTTTTACTTCTGCTCCTACAATTACACTTTTAACTTTAAATTGTAAGTAAAATGTACGTAAAAACATTGGTTTGGGATTTATCAAAAAAAGAGGCTGACTTGCCTCTTTTTATTCTCTCTTTCTGTCGAACGAAAACTATAAAACCTCTGTAAATCAACCTTCTTTTTGTCGCTGTGGTATATTTAAAAGATGTAATTGCTTGTGTTGAACCCGCAACGAAATTATAATTGTTAGCTACAGTAATTTTTCTATGTCTTTATTAATTCCATTATTATCACTCGAAACAAAACCTCCATAAGATTTGATAATTCCATCTTTATCTAGATATATATTTAATGGATAGCTTTTATTATTTATTTTATTTATTTGACTTTGTGCGTCAATAATATGGGTAAATTTAAATGCGTTTTTTAATAAAAATTTTTCTACTTGGTCTTTATCATTAAATGTTACAGCTAAAAAATTGACTTTATCTCCATAGTTT
>NZ_QKNZ01000177.1:0-532 GCF_014156605.1 Flavobacterium sp. SOK18b | reverse complement strand
ATTGGGAAAATTAATTGATGCAAATGATGAACTTTTAGTTTTCAAAGTAGGAAATACATGGGCGGGAAAAGGATTTTCAGCGAAAGGATTTGATTGGTTAAATAACAACTGGACAAAATAGGACACAATGGAACAGAAAGATATAATGTCAACACTCGATTTGATAAATTTAATTGCTGCGCTTAGTTCTATTATTTTAGCAATTTTGGCACTTGTTTTATCAATAGTTTTTTATAAATGGTCAGACAAATCAAATAAAGAAATTGTAACTGTAGCACAGGCAATTGATAGTAATACAAAAAAAATTGAAAATTTATTTGATAGACTATACAATGATACTTTTGGAATGATGAAAAGTAATGTAGAGGCTATGCAAAAACAATTATATCATAATTATAATTTTTCTTCAGGAGATTCTTCATTAAATGAGCCTGAAATGATAGAAGAATCGTTAATATCGATTGTATCAAAATCCAAATTAGTCACAAAAGAATCTATTACAGTTTTTATTCAAAGATTACATCCAAAAAAT
>NZ_QKNZ01000176.1:0-1915 GCF_014156605.1 Flavobacterium sp. SOK18b | reverse complement strand
CTATGAAACCAGGTATTTTTTAAAAATACTATTCATTTGTAAATTATTTACCAAAAGACTTGAAAGTAGCTAAAAGACCATCGCAAGAAGTAACTGGTAATGGTTTCCCAATGGCTTGCACAATCTTTTCATTACTTACCACATAATTCTCCGTTAACTTTTGCAAACGCTCAGAATTTAAGGGTAAATGTAAATGATCTCCCAATCTTGCTATCGAGCTGATCATGTTTTGTGACAAGTTGAAAATTGTGCTTTTTTTACCTAAACTCGTAGCTAACAATTGGATTAATTCATTAGTTGACAAAGGAGAATCATCCGCCACATTATAAACCCCCGAAGGAATAGTTTCGTTTTTAAGTAATTCCTTTATCACAAAGCAAAGATTCTCGATACTCAAGAAAGAACGTTGGTTCTCGAAAGCGCCCAACGGCCATGGCAATCCTTTAGCAACAAGTTGATATAACAAATTAAGATTCCCTTTATTTCCTGGCCCATGAATCATACAAGGTCTTAATATATAAACTCTTTTTCCTTTAGGTAGTTCATGACTATATATGTATTTCTCAGCTTGATGTTTCGCAATGCCATAATGCGTTTTGGGGTTTGGTTCTTCGCCTTCACACAATACTTCTTTTACTTTATCCGCAACCGCTTTAACGGTACTCATAAATATAAAAACCGATGATTTGGATAATAAAAAAGCATCAAACAATTGTTTGGTCAACTCAAAATTAGCCTCATAATAATCCTGTGGCTTTGAAACATTCTTTAAATCGTGGGCTTTACCTGCAAGATGAATTAAAGCATCAGTCTTTATCTCAAATTGTTGATTAGGCAGGTATCTAACACTCATAGAATCAATTTCGTGAGAAGTCTTCAAATATTCACGAAGATTTGTTCCTACAAACCCTGTAGCTCCGGTTATTGCTATTTTCATTTATTTAAATTGAGACTAAGCCTCGTCATTTATTTTAGTGACAATCAAAAAAAACATCAAACTTATTAAAATATGTATTGGTAGAGTTAAAAAATAATCTACTTATTTTCTTCGCTTTTATTCGCTCCTGAATCATATTCGCGCAATACTGAAACTTTTGGATAGATTTTTAAAATTAAGCTTTATAATTCATTAAATAAAAATCTCTAAAATTCTTAATTATTCATTAGACCTTTCCAATCGTCTTTTTCAGACTTTAAGAAAATATCTGACAACCAACCTTCTGCAGAACATTTATAATATATACTTTCTGTAACATCTGTAATTGGACTAGAAAAGAAACTTTTATCTAAAACAATATTATTTCTATCAATCACGTAAAAAACATCCGGAGAATAGAATGGATATTTTTTAACTTCCGCATTTGTAGTTATCATTTTCTTACCAGATCCAATAGCCTCAAATGTACGCATCGTTAATCCTTTTTGACCAGGATGATTAATATCTAAAATTACATTAGATATTTTGTAAAGATTTATAATTTCATCAGTGCTAAGACTATTAAAACTTAATTTTTTATAATCAAATGCTTTAAAACTTTTATCAAATACTTTTTTATACCAATACACTGCTTTGCTGTACATATAGTAAAAGGTAAAAGACGAAAGTCCATTTTTTGAACACCAGTTTGAAACTTCAGTACTAATTAAATAACGATCTGAATGCGCTGTTCCTAAAAACAAAAGGTCATACTTTTTTTTTGACACATCAAAATTTTTGATGTTTTTATATTTGTCTAAATAAAATAATGGTCGAAATCCAATATTATATTTTTTAGCATCCTCAAAATCAAAACTAAATCTTTTATGAAAATATTTAAGAATAGTAGTAGGATGCGCATGATTTGTAAAGGAATCCCAAGTAAAAAATATTAGTTCACAATTGGGTTGCTGATGCTTAAATGTTTCGAGAAATATT
>NZ_QKNZ01000175.1:0-1893 GCF_014156605.1 Flavobacterium sp. SOK18b | reverse complement strand
AAATAAAAAGAGAAAAAAAAGAGTTAAAGCTAATTTAAAATTTTAATTTTTTTGGTATAAAAAAAACGTTTTTTTTTTTTTGATTATATATAGGTGTAAAATTTTATGAAATAAATAATTTCAATAGTATTCATTGAAAGCTTTATGAAAAACATTAATGTGATTTAGTTAAGTAATTATTCTCAAGATTAAATAACTAAAAATAACTAAATATGATTTTCTTAATTTGATTCGTTACTCTATATATTAAGCTTTAATTGTTCAGGTAGAAGTCTAAAACTCAAACGATGGTATTTTGTGATACCATATTTTTTTATCGCCTCTCTATGGTCTTTAGTGGGGTATCCTTTATTTTTATTCCAGTTGTACATAGGAAATTCTTCATGAATACGGTTCATGTATTCATCCCGATACGTTTTGGCTAATATTGAAGCAGCTGCTATACTTTGGTACTTTGCATCACCTTTAATAATACAGGCACTAGGTATTGTGGTTAAAATTTCAATTTCAGTTTCACTGAAAAGTAAACCGCCGCGATTTTTAATTCCAGTTTTAGGTAAAAAAGGAGAATTGCCATCTATAATTACGGATAAAGGTTTTGGATTTAATTTTAATACGCATTCCTGCATGGCTTTTATTGATGCATTCAAAATATTAATTTCGTCAATAATTAAAGGTTCAAGATGTGTTACAGCATAGGACAGCGCTTTTTCTTGAATAATAGGTCTTAACTCATTTCTGTTTTTAGCGGATAATTTTTTACTATCGTTCAACAAAGGAATAGTGCAGTTTTCAGGAAGTATCACCGCGGCTGCTGTAACTGGCCCAGCTAAACAGCCTCTACCGGCTTCGTCAGCTCCAGCTTCTAAAGATGTATTGTAATAATGAGATAACAGCATTGTGTTTTTTTACGCAAAATTAAGATTAAATTGAAAGAGTATGAATCTTTCGGGTAAGATGTGTGAGTTATCTGCAGGATTTTTAATTTAATAGTAAAATCATTAGTGTTAAATTATCTAAAAAAAAATTCTTTTTTAAGAATTCATTGTAATTATTGTTAATAACTAAATCAAAGCATATTTAATATGAGGTCACAATCTAAATGGATTTTTTTAAAGTGAACTTTCTTTTAATGAGAGGTTTTTTTTGTAATAATATTTATTGAGATTAATTTTCTATTAGATACAATTATTTTGAATTGAATTTCGGAAAGTTGTTTTCTATGATTTTTTTACAAACTATGATTCTTAGTTTTCTTTATTGTTAGATTCACGATCTCATAACTTCAATTATAAATAAAGTATTGTCAAATCTATTTTGTTAGTCTTTGTTATATTTCATTCTTCCTTTTTTTTATTTTTGAATTGGAGTTTGAATAATAAGATTATAAGGCATTCCATCAAAGTGGATAATGTCAAAAAATTAGAACTCAAAAATCTTTCGAATGGTTTTATAGTAGGACTGTTAGTCATCATGTAAATTTAGAGGGTGATATGGGGAACTTTTTGTTGATTTTAGCGGTGCTGATGAAAACCCATTAAATAGGATAGAATCTATTTTTAGACAATACCGATATGATCTAATTCAATAAACGATAGATTCAATGTAGTTTTTGAGTATTAATTAAATGTTATATAAAACTTTTTGAATTTATTGAAAATTAGGAAAACTTCAATTAGTTATGAAAATGAATGACAAAAATGTATTAAATAGTAATTCTGTTAATGTTGAATCGATACAATAAGGAATTTATTTGTGTATAATTAAACAAGATATTAGGTAATAAGTCTATTAAGTTGTCAGAATTTTTAAATTTGGTAAGAATAATAATGCATAAGCGACATATTGATTGATTTTAACAATCTATTACGGACTTAGGGAACTGTTTAATAT
>NZ_QKNZ01000174.1:0-873 GCF_014156605.1 Flavobacterium sp. SOK18b | reverse complement strand
AGCTAATAGATTAAATATTAAAAGATGGCAAGATAAAGATATTTTATACCTATCGTTTATTAAAGGAACAAGAGCAGTTTCCAATTACTTTATTAAATTTATTGGCTCTACTGACATTACTTCTTCAAAAGAAAATTTTGATAAGCTAAAGGATGCTACAAATAGATATTTTATTGAAAAAAATATAAAAGCATTAGAAAAAGATAAAATTAAAGACAAATTTAAAGCCTATTTCGATGTTTGTTTTGATCAAAAAAAAGATGCTGAATTAGAGTCTATTTCCTCTCTTATTAATGACCAAGAACCAAAGGCTTTTTTAGATTTCATAAAAGAAAAAGAACTAGAAGTTAGTGGTAAAATTGCTATTCATAGAAAAACTGATTTTGATTCTTTTGTTAGAACTAAAATTGTTGAAAAAGGATATACGTTGTTTTTTGATAAATCATTGATTAAAACAAATAAAATAACACACATAGGTAATCAAATTATTATCAACGATGTTCCAGANNTAGCTTTTGATGATGAAAAAACTTCTTGATAGTGTAGTTCAGGTTAGAAGACTTATAGATTTACAAAGTGCTGATTCAATTTCTACAATAGGTTTCCTTGTTATTACTGAAACAAATATTGAATATTTTGATTCATTGCTTGATAGTGAAATAATCGATATACTAAGCGTTGGTGAACCAAATGAAATGAAGAGTATAATGAAGGAGGACATTCCTAATTTTATCAACCAACAAGTTTATTTGGACATAAGAACAGGGAATATTAATTGCTATTTTGAAACGGTAAATGATTTTCTAAATGGTAATAAGTTTAAATTAAAAAGTGAGTTATTCTACATTGCTGAAAATGATTATTATTCAGAAG
>NZ_QKNZ01000173.1:0-696 GCF_014156605.1 Flavobacterium sp. SOK18b | reverse complement strand
TTCACTGCTATCTGGGCTAGAGAATTTCGTCAAAAAGAAGTATTATTTAAAATATAAAATCTTATATAAATTTTGAAAAATAATAAGCTTTAAAAAATTGGTTAAAAAACTATATTTTTGTAAAAAAAAAAGCATGTAATCACACTTTAATTGTTTGTAAATGAAACTGCGTAATCTATTCCTGATCATTGTCTTCTTATTCAATATTAACAATTCATTTGCCTGTAAATGTATTGAAGTTGGTAAAGAAAAGATAGTTGGATATGGGTTGAATACATATGATATTGTATTTTATGGTGAACTAATAAAACGGGATACTATTAATCAAACTTATAGTTTTAAAATCATAGAACTTTTCAAAGGAATTTATATATCAAAGACTATTGATGGTGTTTCTGAAGGAAGTGATTGTGGATTATTCCCAGATAAAAATGGATTATGGATTGTTTATGGGAATTTAGACAAAAAAAATAAAATATCTCTGGACATGTGTTCACCCACACAATCACAAGATTTTGGTCCAGGTTGGCCTTTACCTCCTGAATTTAAGCGTGATAAATTTGGTAAAATCATCGAGCCAACTGAAACTGATTATAAGATCAACGACTTGGAATTCAAAATAGAATCATTAAGAAGTTTTATTTATCAGTTAGAACAATTAAGAGCCTATAAATTATCCCAAAATATAATTTCAGA
>NZ_QKNZ01000172.1:0-536 GCF_014156605.1 Flavobacterium sp. SOK18b | reverse complement strand
GCATCTGCTATAGTTACTACTGGCGCAGGTAATACAGTTAGTGTTCCTTCAGACGAAATTACAGATGAACATACAAAATTAGATTCTCTAATTATTACTCTATATATGTATCCATTAAATGTTGATGGAACAGCTGTTAGTGTCAAGGTATTTGTCGTAGCATTACTATAAACCCCACCATTAGATATATTAGTAAAACCAGAGCCTGAATTAACTTGCCACTGGTATTGTGTTACGCCAGATCCACCAGTTGCTGTTACAGCAAAAGTGGTATTTGTACCAGCATTGATTAGTCTATTAACAGGTTGAGATGTAATAGAACTTGATGTTCCCACGGATGTCGCATTAGCATAAGAGCCTGTATACGTAGCTGCAGGTAAATTAACTGTACCATTGGCATTTACTGGCGCTACTGCTCCTCCTGTTTGTCCAAATTGCTGTCCCGAAGCTGCACTAGTAGTATTATTATAATACTCATTAGCATCCGAACAGCTATCATTGTCTGAATCTAAGTCTAAATAATCAGCAATACCATC
>NZ_QKNZ01000171.1:0-2599 GCF_014156605.1 Flavobacterium sp. SOK18b | reverse complement strand
CTTATAGTCCGGTAATAAAAAAAAGTAAACTCTAATTTTTCAGGATATTTTATTATTTTTTTATGTTGATCATGCCTAGAATTATAATTATCCCCATAATAAACATCAAACTCATCATTCAGCATTGGTGTAATGTCCTTTAAAACAGAGTTGTCACTAAAACAATCACCTCCATTCATAAAAATGACAAACTCCCCTTTAGAAGCTCTTATTCCTTTGTTCATGGCATTGTAAATTCCTGCATCAGGTTCACTAACCCAAAATGAAATTTTATCTTGATATTTTTTTATAACATCCTTACTACCATCTGTACTTCCTCCGTCTATTATAATAAATTCAAAATCTTTCCAAGATTGATTTATAACACTTTTAATTGTTTTCTCTAAGCCTTCCTTTTCATTATAATTAACCGTAATTATCGATATTTTACTCATCTTAAAAATTAAATCTGAATTAAATTAAAATTTCTCATTATAAACTTTCGTTATTCCTTCTCTAAGTTCGATAGAATATTTCCAACCCAAACTATTTAATTTAGTCGTATCAGTAAGCTTTCTAGGTGTACCGTCAGGCTTTGTAACATCAAAGACAACATTACCTTTAAAACCAACAATATCCTTTATTAAAAAGGCTAAATCAGAAATAGAAATTTCTTTACCCGAGCCAATATTTACAAATCCTTTATCATTATAATTTTGCATTAAATACACACAAGCATTGGCCATATCTGATGCGTGTAAAAATTCTCTTAATGGATTTCCTGACCCCCAAACAAGTACTTCTTTTTCATTGTTTTGTTTTGCTTCATGAAATTTTCGCAATAATGCTGGTAATACATGAGAATTTTGCAAGTCATAATTATCATTAAATCCGTATAAATTGGTTGGCATTACAGATATGAAATTACAACCGTATTGATCTCGGTAAGCGTCACACATTTTTATACCTGCAATTTTTGCAATAGCATACGGTTCATTCGTTTCTTCTAAAATCCCTGTTAAGAGGTACTCTTCTTTCAAAGGTTGTGGTGCCATTTTTGGATAAATACAAGTAGATCCAAGAAAAAGCAATTTCTTTACACCTGTTTTATAACTTTGATGAATGACATTACTTTGAATGAGAATATTTTCATAAATAAAATCAGCTCTGTACGTATTATTAGCTATTATACCACCCACTTTTGCAGCGGCAAGAAAAACGTACTCCGGCATTTCGATTTCGAAAAAACGGGCTACAGCATTTTGATCGATTAAGTTAAGTTCAACTGACGTCCTAGTAATAATATTAGTGAATCCCTTATTTTCTAAATCTTTAACAATTGCACTACCTACCATCCCACGATGCCCAGCTACATATATTTTTGAATTGAGTTTCATATTTTTTTGAATAACTATTGTTTAAAATTTTTAAAATATTTTTCTTTTTTAAAAATTTCTAAATCAGATTGCATCATTTCGCTAACCAACATATTTAAGGTGTATTTTGGAGACCAACCTAATTTTGTTCTTGCTTTTGTATTATCTCCAATTAGCAATTCAACTTCTGTTGGCCTGAAATAAACAGGATCGATTTTAACTACAATTTGTCCTACTTTAAAAGTATAATCTGGGTTAGAAGTAGATCTTACTGTACCCGTTTCGTTAATACCTTCTCCATTAAAATCCAATTCTACTCCAACTTCCCTAAAGGCCATTGTAATAAACTCTCGAACTGTGGTTGTTACACCTGTAGAGATCACAAAGTCCTCAGGTATATCTTGCTGTAATATCAACCACATAGCCTCTACATAATCCTTGGCGTGCCCCCAATCTCTTTGAGAATCTATATTACCCATATATAATGTATCCTGCATCCCTAATGCCATTTGAGCTACTCCACGCGTAATTTTTCTAGTTACAAAGGTCTCTCCTCTTAAAGGACTTTCATGATTGAATAAGATACCGTTGCAAGCAAACATATTATATGCTTCTCGATAATTTACTGTAATCCAATAGGCATAAAGCTTTGCAACAGCATACGGAGAACGAGGGTAAAAAGGTGTAGACTCTTTTTGAGGAACTTCTTGAACCAATCCATATAACTCTGATGTTGATGCTTGATATATTTTTGTCTTATCAGTCAATCCTAGTAGTCTTACAGCATCAAGGATTCTTAAAGTACCAATTCCGTCAGCATTTGCTGTATATTCTGGTATATCAAAACTCACTTTTACGTGGCTCATTGCACCCAAATTATATATTTCATCCGGTTGTGTTTCTTGAATAATACGAATCAAGTTTGTAGAATCGCTCAAATCACCATAATGCAATTTAAAATGCTGATTATCCACATGAGGATCTTCATAAATATGATCAATTCTTTGTGTATTAAATAAAGAACTTCTCCTTTTTATACCGTGAACCATGTAACCTTTAGACAATAATAATTCAGCTAAATATGCACCGTCTTGCCCCGTAATGCCTGTTACTAATGCTACTTTCATATTTTTATATTTTTTTATTGCTATTTCTATATTTAATCTGAATTTCACAAAATTAATTACAAGCAACTTTAGAAATTGTACTAAACAAATAATGTTTCGTAAATAATCATGTCAAAT
>NZ_QKNZ01000170.1:0-1159 GCF_014156605.1 Flavobacterium sp. SOK18b | reverse complement strand
AAACAATCTTTGACTGGTTATATTAGAATCTTTATTTTCATTCTTATCTCTTATAAGATTTTCTAAGATTATTGGCTCATTTTTTTCATAATATTCAAATAATTTGCTTTCTTTCATTAGATATGGTTCTTTATTAAAAAAACTTATGTGCTCAACTTTTATATCCTTTACATCTAGCTTTAATTCATCCGCTAGTAACTGATGAGTTAAAAATTTACTGTTTCCATTGTATAACTTTATGGAAAGATTGGGATGTAGGCATTTAAAATCCACGTTGACTACATGTTCATTATCTATTTTGATTAGATGTCGAATAAATGTTGGCATCAAATTGAATGAATCATATACTCTACCTCCAGCTCGTTCTCCCGAAATAGTTGGAACTAAAAGTCCAGAATCTATTAAATCTCTATAACGCTTAATATTATCTTCATAAGCTACTCTTCTGTCAAAATCTTTAAAAAGAGATTTCTTTCTACCATTCAAAATGGTAAATCTTTTTCCTTTATTGTTGTAATATTTATTTTTAACTAACTTTTTGGCTTCAACTAAGATTTCTTTTTGAGTTGGGAAAGTGATTTTTGGATAGATTGTTAACAAATTCTTTGCTATTGGATTAGTTAACCCCTTGTTAATGTTAATATCTCTTTGTTTTTGTCTATGATTTATTAAAAAATCACTTGATATTTTATATTTTACTGACCCTTGATTTAAAAATTGATCTGAAAGTCTATATTGTTTTGATTTTTTTCCAACTTCATAACTCGCTGTTCCTCTCTCATTAAGTTTGGTTTCAATTATTGGACGTGATGAAAATATATTACTCAAAAGTAAATCAATCACTCTTTTGTATCTACCATCTGAACCGGGAATTTGTTCTTGTAATATTACACTAGATAATGCTTTCCAATTTCCTTGGTTATTATTTTCATAATCAATAGTACTAAAGTTTGATAAAAACACTAGACAATATTCGATCGCCAAGTCCGAATCTCTGTGAATTTTTAAAAGTTCTTTTTTTAGTAATTTAGATCTTAATAATTTTTCAACATTTTTTGGAATAGTAATATTTCGACTATCACTAAAAAGTTTAATAACTTTTTCAAATTCTAGAGAATCTCCTGAGTTTTCTTTATGCAAAATGGTTTTTTATTTATTG